>CAYPMQ010000039.1:0-17427 GCA_964411625.1 uncultured Ignavibacteriaceae bacterium | reverse complement strand
CTTCCCTTTTCCTTGCTTTTATTACATTTACGGGCTGCGGAAATCAGTCAGCAAAACACCTGAAACCCCGGGTGGTAATGAAGCCAAAGAACCGGCAAAACCGCAGATTGATGTTACCAAATACGATCAGCGCTATAATGACCTGGCTCTTTTTCTTGCCGGCATGCCTGTTGCTTCATCAAGTAAGTTGGCAAAACTTACAGAAGACAAAGGCTGGAAAGATCACCAAAAGGTTTTTGCGGAAAAATGGGCTCAGTTCAGAAAAGACAGACTTGATTCTGTTGAGATCTGGCAGAAAGCAGAACTTGCATCTTTTACAGATAAGGCAAAAACTGTTTTTTATCCTTTCGGCGGACCTGACTTCTTCTTTGCGTATGAATTCTTCCCCGATGCTCACAACTATATTCTCCAGGGTCTTGAACCGGTATATCAGCTTCCTGATTCAATTACATTTAACAATACTAACCTTGGTGCTTATCTCCTTCAGCTTCAGAATTCGCTGAATGTTTTATTAAAGGGCGGATACTTCATTACCCAAGAGATGAACAGAGATTTTAATGTTGGAATTCTCAGAGGCGTCATTCCTGTTATGCTCCTATTTATGGCAAAAACTGAACAGACCGTTCTGGACGTTCAGTATATCTATGCCGATAGCGACGGTAACTTCCTTCTTGACCCGGCAGATATTTCTTCAGGCAATAATTCGACAGTTAAAAAGCAGAGCAAATTACCGACAGATATAATTGTGGATCCAAAACCTCAGACTGATAAAACAGTCAAAAAGAGCATAAAAGGTGTGAAAATTGTATTCACCGACTCAAAGAAAGAGCAGCTCAAAAATCTTTACTATTTCAGCACCGATACTCAAAACCCCTCATGGGATGCAAGAAAATCTCTTCAGGAACTGGTTCTGAGTATGAAACCTTTAATATTCTTCACCAAAGCAGCATCTTACCTGCTCCATGGTCAGGATTTCGGAAACCTCAGAAATTTCATTCTTGATAACTGTGATTATTTCCTTCAGACCGATACCGGTATTCCGCTCAGATTCTTCAAGAATGATATATGGGACATTACATTTTACGGATCCTATACAAAACCCATTGACACTTTCAGATATG
Source organism: uncultured Ignavibacteriaceae bacterium (assembly GCA_964411625.1). Lineage (GTDB taxonomy): Bacteria > Bacteroidota > Ignavibacteria > Ignavibacteriales > Ignavibacteriaceae > JABWCA01. The sequence goes on along the minus strand of CAYPMQ010000039.1, from coordinate 16,306 downwards.
CTTTCCAGCAGGATCTGAGAGATATTTATAAAGACCCGGCCAAAGTTAAACACCTTCCGTTCGGCATCTGCTACAACTGGGAAAAAGGCACTTCAAACATGTTTGCCGGTGTAAAGAAAAAATAACCCCCGGATTTCATTTGATAATTTAAATAAAAAAGCCGGTCGTTTGACCGGCTTTTTTATTTAAAACGACAAATTATAATTACTTACCCGAGCTGATACAGGTATCCGTCCCTGCAGCACTGATATATAAGCCCATCCCATACAACAGGAGTTGACTCAAAGCTTGTCTTTTCATTAAAGTGTGCAATCTTTTCAAGTTTCACCCTGAACTTGTCACCTTTAGCATTAACCGGAAGCTTTTCTTTGCTGTTATTGGCTTTTTCAAACTGAAGCTGATAGAGATAAAGTCCGTTGTAAGTCGGTGCTATAATTTTGTTTCCTTCAGTAAAAACCGGTGTGGAAATTGATGCTCCGATAAATGCTTTTGCGGCGAGAACGGGAGTATCATACTGATGTTTCATCAGAGTGTCATCAACCTTTTCTCCCGTTACTACATCCTGGGATCCGACATATAAATTCCCGTCTATAGCAAGCGTGGCAAAGAGTTTCGGGAATTCACCATCCGGATTGTAGTCATCATTAAGACTGCAGGTTCCCACAACTCCCCCCTGCCAGTCAGCCACATTAGTATTCTTTGTAGGGAAAAACCATTCCACAGCATCCTTAGCCGGTTTAAGAGGGTTTAATTTAATAATTCCGCCATTGCCCGGAACATACTGTTTTTCAAGTCCGCAGTAAACTTTACCGTCTTTTGAAATTACTGTTGTTCCGTCAATATCAGTACCGGTGAAGAAATCAAATACAACTTCCATTTTATCAATGTCAATTCCGTAAATGTGTCCGGCACCGCTGGCAATATAAATCATGTTATCCAGTCTTGCAGGAGAAGCCTCAACTACAATATTGTTTCCGTGAGTTGCAACATCTTCGGTGTTATAAAGTTTAACTTTTCCGAAAATCTTAGGCTGTTGTATACCGTCAATAAGTGATTTATCACTGATCTTACTGCTCATGAACATACCGAAACCGCTTTCAACCGCATTAAAGAGCATTCCGTTACCGAGGTAAATAGGTGAACTGTCGTTATCCCTGCTGTAACACTCGGTCATGGGTACATTAAGCCTCCAAAGTTCCTTACCCGTTCTGAAAGATACCGCTCTGAGGCTTGGCACAAGATTATCTGAATAAACCAGTTTTCCTTTGCCGAGCCTGCTTCCCTGGAGAACAACAACCCTGTCTTCAAAAGGAGCGGTTTCATCTATATACACAGACGAAGATCCTTTCATAACATCATCGTTATTATATTTCCAGACCTCTTTGAAGCTGTTAACGTCTATTCTTCTGAGGTTATGATCATAGGCCCCTATCACCAGATTCAGTTTGTCTTTTTCCTTAATTATGGTGGGCTGCCCTGTCCAGCCTGCTCCGCACCAGTGTTTGGTAGTTCTTCCTACGATTGTTTTACCGCAGTCAAGATAAAATTTATTTATGACATTGAGTCCTTTGGGATTACCTTTTCCATAGAACCTCCTTGTTTCGTTTCCGAGAAAGGTTCTGATAAGAATCTCAGTATCACCGTCAACAAACGGATTTTTTTCCGGCACTACAGCAGCGGCAGCTTTTTTGCCTGAATTAATCTTGCTATCGCATGCTGTTAACAAAATTGAAGGAACGGATGCTCCCACAAAGGAAACGGCACCAAGCTGTGCCGCTTTTCTTAAAAATTCTCTTCTGTTCATGAATCGTTTTATTAATGGAACTTTAAGTTTTCGGTAAATAAATATAACATTACTTTCTGATAATACCGACCGCGGTGGCAATTATTCTGAAGATTAAGGAGGCTGCCAGACCTGCAACCATTGGTTCAATCCATATCTGATTTTCATAGATTAGCTTCATGGCAAGTGCCGCAATTCCGGTAAGTATTGTGATTACCATTTCTGCTAGTGTAAGTCTGCTGCTGAGCTTAAGAGCCGGATAAAAAGCCCCCAGGAGCGGCATAAGCAGCGGCGGTATGCACAGTGAACCGAAATAATACCATAAATCAATAACCGAGGGAATAATTGCTGCCAGGGCAAATGATATCAGCGATGCTGCGGCAAGCCCGGCATTAAAGAGCTGACGCGGATCTCCGTCTCTGATAATCCGGCCTCCTATATCATTGCCGAATGTTGTTCCGCTGAGGAGCAGAAAACTGTTCAGGGTAGAATAAACAGTAGCGAACATCGCCATGATAAAGAGGGCTCTTAGACCTGCAGGGAGTATCCCCGCAAGCTCAGGGAAAGCATTAACGGGATTTGCTATTTCAGGTAAAATTGCTTTTATGTAAAGTCCTGTTGAATTGGTTATAAAGTCAAACAGGAACCAGAAAATAATTGAGATAAGAATTCCGTACTTTGCAACAGATGCACTTTTAGCTGCTTTAACTCTTTGGTAAAATCCGGGATCAGCCAGTGTCCAGGCACCTATAAAATACCATACAAGAATATACACAGCCGGTGCCCCGCCTGTCAGACTGAGGTGACCAGCCGGCAGATTTGATACAAGAAAATCAGAGCCTCCGTAATTATAAAACAAAAAAATCAGAGCAGCTATAAAACCACCGAACATTAAAGTGAACAAAATGATGTCAGATTTTATATTTGATCTGAATCCGCCGCGGCGTATTTGTATAATCAGTACAATAAGCATTATGAGCATTGATGCAGAGTAATTAAGCCCTGTTACGGATGATAATATTCCCCCGGCCATGAGCAGATAAGGGGCGGGATTTGTAAGAAGAAAAATTAAAGCGGATGAAAATACTGATGCCTTTTTTCCATAAATAATTTCAAACCTGTCCGGAATAGAGATGAGGTTGTCTTCTCTGATTTTTGACGAAAGAAAGAATGCATAGATCAGAGCAAAAAGATAAAAAGGAAGTCCCTGTGTGAACCAGCTTGCCAGTCCGTATCTGTAAGAAAATTCACCAATGCCAAGTATTCCGCCGTACCATGTGCTGACGTTTACAATAACAAACAGGGGGAGAGTAAGCTCACCTCCTGAAAGGACTGTCTCTCTTATAGATTCACTTTTCCTGACTCTGAACCCCAAATACAGTATAAAAGCAAACGAAACAGTTATTATAATTATATCAACCGGATTAAATAAAGCCATTGCGCCTCATTGTTTCAAAATCGCGTACTAAAAATGCGGGTCCTCCGTCTGTAACGATTCTGACTTTACGGCCTGAAGCAATATTCGATGTGCTCTCTCTGACTCCGAATGGCAGCGTAATCCCGTTTAACTTATATTTCAGCCCTTTTGAAGTGAAGGTTGTTTTATTATCAACCCCGTAAACAGAAATAGTTTCTCCGGGTTCAGCATCAAATTCAGTGGTTCCGTAAATTACACTCAGAAATGACCTGAAACTCAGAATAGAGAGCTTCATTATATCCCTGAATTTCAGCACCACCCCGAGGTTGCAGAAAGAGTGGTCAAGCCTGTCTCCGGTTACTGCTGCAAGAATCGCCTCATCAAATCCCTTTGATCCGGCAAATTTGATCGCTTTTTCTATATCGGTATCGTTCTGTCTTCTGTACCTTATTATCTTTGTCTTATCCTTAAAGTAGTTCAGTGTATCATCTGATATTGAGTCCAGATCCCCGATGATGTAATCGGGGATAATGCCGAACTCACGTAATTTTTCTGCGCCTCCGTCTGCACAAATCAGCGTTTTATATTCCGTTTTCATGAGAAAATCCAGATTTGCTTTAGATGGGGAGGTACCGTTCCCGAATATCAGACACTTCATCAGAATAAATCCAGTGATGCTTTGAAAAATATACTTCGTGTTGCGAGCGGGAAATAATTGTCTGCACCACTGGCAAAAAGAAGAATTTTTGAATCAAGAAGATTACTTATCTCAGCCGTAAGTTTCATACGGGTGTTAAAGACATTCAGTTTATAGCCCGCTGTAAGATTCATAATAATATATGGATCAACAGTAATATTATCTGCTGCTGTACTACCTGATGCCACCGAATTATCAGCATACTGCTCTCCCGTGTATGAGGCAGAAAGTGTTATAAAGCCTTCATACAGCGAATAATTCAGTGCCGAGTTAATAATCAGTTCGGGAGCACCTGCAATATAATTGCCATCTCTCTCCTGAGGGATACCATTAAATCCGTACTCGGTAAAGCTTACGTAACGATTCCTGCTCCAGTTCAGATTAAGCTGCAGATCAAAACCGGGAATTATGCTTAAAGCACTCTCTAATTCAAAACCGAGATGCTCTGTTTTTGATGCATTTCCGACCCGCGGCTGCCCGAAAAGATCCAGCCCGCCTGAGGGTACAATTTCATCAGTAAAGCTCATTCTGTAGATGTTGGCATTAATCATAAATCTCTTGTTCTGATACCTTATACCAGCCTCAATATTAAACAATTTTTCAGGTTTAACAAAAGGCTTAGTAAAGTCATAGGAACCATCAGCCTTTTTTTCAAACTGAGGTGTAACACCCCAGCTTGCAGATTCTGCTTCGTAAAGATTCTTTAATGGTGGTTCACGCATCGTAAAGGCAATGTTACCATAAAAACTCAGATTCTCATTTGCAATCCATACTGCCCCCGCCTGAGGATTCAGGAAGGTGTAATTAACAGATATATCGTTGCCGGCGTACTTTTCTTCAAATATTCTGTAGCGTTGAGTTACAAGCTGCAGGTTTGCCTGAAGTTTAAGTCTTTCATTAACGGCATAGTTCTGCAGGATAAACAGAGATAAAATATCCTTTCCGCCCTTATAATCATAGAATCTCTTGTCACCCTTTTCTCCCTTTACTTCATCCGGCAGTCCCGATCCCTTTTCAATTCTGCCCCAGTGCTGAGATCTGTGAGTTCTTACTTCCAGACCCGCCGATCCTTTATATTTTCCGAAGTCAAAATCCAGCCTCGGCAGCCAACCATACTGATCATTATCAACAAATGCCCTCATTATTACATCAGAGGGTATTGTAATTGCAGGATCGAGACGGAAATAATCGTTTGTTCCCCATGAAGCATCAAAATCAAAGAACCCGTCGCCTGAGAAGTAAAACAGGGTGTTGTTGAGCTTAAGCTTTTTATCAATAAAGTAATCATGAGAAAAACTTACCTGCGGAGAAGTCAGAAACTCCCGGTCAGATGAAACCTCTCCGTAGTTATACTTTCTGAGCGTTTTATCATCATTATAGTTCTTTGGTATTCCGTAAAATGCCAGTCCGTCTTCCTGAGGCCCACCAAATAAATTCAGCTTGAATGATTGTCTTGAATCAAAATAAACACCGCTGAAATAAAATCTCCAGAATTTTGACCAGCTCCAGCTCCGGTATCCGTCAGATTCTGTGTTTGATACTCTAAGCATGAATGCAAGATGATTTGCGAGCAGACCAGACTCTGCCTGAAGCGACACTGTTCTCGTATTGAAGCTGCCAAGCCCCGTTTCCACTCTGAATCCCGGCACGGACGAAGGGGTTCTTGTAAGCAGATTAATGGATCCTCCTATTGAAGGCGGGCCATAAACCGCCGTTCCCGTACCACGCTGAATCTGGATATCCTCAAGTGCATGCGTAAGCTCGAAAAAATTAATCCAGTAAACACTGTGATCTTCAGGATCATTCTGAGGAACACCATTAATAAGTACCGAAACCCGTCTCTGGTCAAATCCGCGGATTCTGATGTAATTATAACCAATGCCGTTACCGTTTTCCGAGTAAAAGGTGGTTGATGGCAGTGTGCTGAGAACCGAGGGAATATCCTTTATGATTCCTTTTTTATCAAGCTCCTCACGGTCAATATTTGTTATTGTAACGGGAGATTCTTTGATATCCCATCTTGAGGCAGAGACCGTTACTTCAGGCACCTGTATAAATTCCTTTTGCATGGCAACTGCAATTGATACGGTTTTACCGGGTTCTGTCTTAAACGTAATAATTTCTTTCTTATAACCCGTGAACTGTACAGTCATGGAGTAATCACCGGGCGCAACTTCCTCAAAAGATCCTGTTCCTGACTCATCGGTTATACTGAAAAGAGCGGTCTTTTCAATTTTAATTACCGCTCCTGAAAGAGGACTGTCATAAGCTTTATCTGTAACTTTAATGAGAACGGAACTCTGTTGCTGTGCATAAGAAGCGGCAATAGAAAGCAAAAACAGCAGTATCAGTTTTCTTATCATTTTTACCTTCCTTTAAAATAAAAAAGCCGTTTCACCTCGGGGGCAAAACGGCTATGAATAAATAACGGGTTGAGTATATGTTTTCCTACGCCGGTATTATCCGGATCAGGTTTAAGGGTATTATCTCAGCCATCTGGGGCACCCCTAACATATTAATTAAATATTAATATCTTAGCAGAATTTTTAAGAACACTTAATAAAAATAATAACTTATTATTTAATAGTCAACTGCTGGTTCGGTCTAATTTTATCTGAAGTAAGATTATTCATCTTCTTTATATTATCAATTGTGGTACCATACAGTTTTGCAATGGTATAAAGTGATTCACCTGATTTCACCTTATGTACAATCCTGTTGTTATTTGATACCTTGCCATTGTTCCTGGTGTTGTTATTGTTAACGGTAGTATTCTGATTCTTTTTAGTGTTTGATCCTGAACCCGAAATCACCAGTGTCTGACCAATATTAATCCTGTCGCTTGTGAGGTTATTCCATTTTTTCAGATCGTCAACCGAAACATTGAATTTTGATGCAACATTCTGAAGTACATCACCCTTCTGAACGGTGTATTTATTGCCTGATGCTCCCGATGAAGAACCGGTTTTTGTATTTGAGGCCGATTTATTTTTTGCATCATTATTGCCCGCACTGCCATAAACTTTAAGTTTCTGACCGGCAAGAATATTATCTGAAGAAAGATTATTCCATTTTTTCAGATTTTCAACGGAAACATTGTATTTCTTTGCTATTGTTGCAAGTATCTCACCTGAAAGAACGGTATGATAACCGAGTGCTGCATTGTTTCTTGTGGTATTATCACCAAGAGAGTAATTCTGATCTTTTGCATAAAGTATCAGTTTTTCTCCGGCCATCAGCTTGTCATTATACTTGGAATTCCAGGTCATAATCTGAGTGATTGAAGTTCCGAATTTTTCCGCTATTCCGCCAAGAGTTTCACCCGGTTTTACGCTGTACACAAACTGCTTAAGCTCGCTGTTTCTTCCGGCTGCAAAATTAGTGGCCGGCTGTGAAGGAGTAGTGCTGTAATTTCCTGCGGGATTTATCTGAAGAATCTGTCCTGCATAAATGAAATCATTTGACAGATTATTCCATGCTTTGATCTGGTAAACACTTACATTATATTTTGCTGCTATTGTAGCGAGTGTCTCTCCGAACAAAATCCTGTGAGAAACATTTCCCGTTGTCACATTACTGCTGACTGCATTTCCTACTGTGGAATTTTTTGCAGCAACAGTTTTAACCTGTGAACTCTGATTATCAAGTGATGTATAATATTCTGACTTTTCTTTCGGTACGAATATCTTAAGCTTCTGACCTACTTTGATTCCCTCAGTGTAAGGAATGTCATTCCAGTTTCTGATATCGGAGACCCTTACATTGAACATTTCGGCGATTTTAATCAGAGATTCCTTTGATTTAACTGTGTAAAGCACATCCACTTTATCCGAGGGGGTAAGAGCGGCACTGCTGTTAGTATTTTCACCGGTGCTTTTGTTCTCACCGTTGAAATTCGCATAAGGTGAAACATATTCTCCGTTTGAGGCAACCGATTTTGATTCATCGGTGCTTCTGTCAACATTTGCAACTGCGGTACCCTGATTCGGGATTTTCAGATTCATTCCTGCCTGTAATCCGGCCCTGGGTGATATATTATTTGCATCTGCAAGATCTTCAACTTTCACTCCGTATTTTGAAGCTATGGAGTAAAGGTTTTCACCATTCTTAACTGAATGATTGACAAATGCATTCTTGGCGGTCTGAGGTGCGGTGTTGATTCTTAATGCAAATTCGTTAAAAGTACCTTTGGGAATCCGAAGGTTATATCCGCCTGGATAGTTCGGGGGAGTTAAATTCTGAATAAGTTCGGGATTCAGTTCTTTGATTTTATTAAGATCCACTCCCGTATTAGCTGCCAGGTATGAAAGGTCAACCGAACCGTTAACGGTAATGGTCTCATATTCGAAAGGATCTTCGTATTTGATATCAGTGAAACCATACTTTTCCTTGTTCATTGCTACCACGCATACTGCAATGTATGCAGGAACATAGTTTCTGGTCTCCTGAGGCAGGAAATTAATGATTTCCCAGTAATTATTTGAATTGGCTCTCTTCATTGCACGGGTGATTCTTCCTTCACCTGCGTTGTAAGATGCCAGTGCAAGATACCAGTCGCCCAGGTTATTGTAGAGGTCTTTCAGGTGTTTTGCCGCAGCCCTTGTAGCCTTGTAAGGGTCACATCTTTCATCCATGTAGAAATTTGTCTGAAGTCCGTATACAGCGCCGGTGGCTTTCATAAACTGCCATAAGCCGACAGCTCCCGCCCAAGAGCGTGCGGTAGGGTTCAGACCGCTTTCGATCACGGAAAGATAAGCGAGCTGCCGTGGTACTTTTTCCTCGTCAAAAATGGGAAGATAAATATTAAAGTATTTGTTGCTCTTTCCGAGCCAGGCCTCCATGAATCTTCTGCCTTTGCCGTTTGAGTAGAACTCGATCCATTTTTCAACGGCAGGATTGATTTCAAGAGGAATTTCGGTGTTAATTACAGTTGCCTGTTTGAGGTCCTCCTCATTAATGGCAACTTCCAGGTCCTTGGAATTTTTACCGAAAAGCTCTTCATAGGCAGTAAATGTTACTCCCTCCGGAATTTCGCTTAAGCCGTCAATATATTTCTTATAATCGTCAATAATTGACGCAGAAAGCTCATTATAAGAAATATTCTGATCAATTCCGGGATAATAACTGAGGTTATTTATGATTCTGAGAGCATTTTCGTAGTTGTTGATAGCTTCAACCTGGTCATTAACGGCTTGCTTTTGCAGAGCGGTAAGGTAGCTCCGGCGTGACTGTTCCAATAACTCTAAAACGATTTCACCTTTATCGGCAGAAACAACTATGATCGTGTCCTGATTAGATTCGGATTTCGCGACTTCCGTACTGACCCCACATGATGTAAGCGCAAATGAGGCAAGTACTAAAGCCGGAAGTGTAATCAGTAACTTTTTTGACATTATACCTCCGGTTTTATAAGAACGATAGAAAAAATTATGCAACATTTTCCATTTGCCAATATAAAGATTTTAAAGTTTCTTTACAAAGGAATATTCGAATGTTTCTTTCTGGGATTTTTATCAACTTTTGTCTTTAAAAGCCCGAATGCCTTTGCAAGTCTGACCCTCGTTTCAGAGGGGCTTATCACATCATCAATATAACCCCGTTCAGCAGCAACAAAAGGATTAGCGAATTTTTCCGTGTATTCAGTCGTTTTTTTACTAAGTGTCTCTTCAGGATTTTCCGAACTCATAATTTCCCTTCGGAATATAATCTCGACCGCACCTTTAGGACCCATAACGGCAATCTCAGCCGAGGGCCATGCAAAATTGAAATCACCTCTTATGTGCTTTGAATTCATTACATCATAAGCACCTCCGTACGCCTTTCTGGTAATTACGGTCACTTTCGGAACAGTGGCTTCACAAAAAGCGAAAAGTAATTTTGCACCATGCTTTATTATACCATTCCATTCCTGATCTGTTCCCGGCAGGAATCCCGGTACGTCTTCAAGTACAAGAAGCGGTATGCTGAATGCATCGCAGAACCTTACAAATCGGGCTGCTTTTGTTGATGCGTTTATATCAAGCACCCCTGCAAGAACCATTGGCTGATTAGCTACTATACCTACAGATATTCCGTCTATCCTGCAGAATCCGCAGATTATATTTTCCGCATAATTAGGCTGCACTTCCAGAAATTCACCATCATCAACAATCAGGCTGATAACCTGCTTCATATCGTATGGTTTATTGGAATTTTCAGGCACAATCTTGTCAAGTTCAGGAACCGTCCTGATGGTATCAGGTGAACATTTTTTATCCCTAACCCTGTCACGCCAGTTCAACGGGATATAACTCATCAGTTTCCTTACATTCAGCAGGGTTTCAACCTCATTATCAAAAGAAAAATGTGCCACTCCGCTCCTGGATGAATGAGTTTCAGCTCCGCCCAGTTCTTCAAAAGATACATCTTCATGTGTAACTGTTTTCACCACATTTGGTCCCGTCACAAACATATAACTGGTGTTCTTTACCATGAATATAAAATCGGTGATAGCGGGAGAATAAACCGCTCCCCCCGCACATGGACCTAAAACAACTGAAATCTGAGGTATTACCCCCGATGCCAGGGTGTTTCTGAGGAATATATCAGCATATCCGCCGAGTGAATTTACACCCTCTTGAATTCTTGCACCGCCTGAATCATTCAAACCTATAACCGGCACCCCGATTTTCATCGCCATATCCATTATTTTGCAGATCTTTTCGGCATTTGTCTCTGAAAGCGAGCCACCAAAAACAGTAAAATCCTGACTGAAAACAGCAACACTACGTCCTTCAATTTTCGCAAAACCGGTTACAACCCCGTCGCCGGCAAAAGACTGTTTATCAAGACCGAAGTCCCTGCAGCGGTGACGCACAAACATGTCAATTTCCTCAAAACTTCCCTCGTCGCAGAGAAGCTCAATTCTCTCTCTAGCAGAAAGTTTTCCCTTTTCGTGCTGTTGTTTTATTTTATCTTCACCGCCCCCTGCTAAAGCTTCTTTTCTGAGTTCGGAAAGTTTCTTAATTTTTTTCTGCATTATTTCTTTTTAAATTTGGTTGTATATTTCCCGGGTGGTGTTACCGGAATATTAATTCAGATGATATCAGATTCAAATGATTGAGAAGTGATTAAAGAATTTACGGTTAATTTTTTTCTTTAATGCAATTTAATTTACGGATTTCCATGTATATAAAAAAGTATCTGTTTCCCGTTTTTATCCTGCTCCTGTGCAATACAATGCATGCTCAGAAATATATTTATAACGGTTCGATAGGCCGGTTTTCAAATGCAACGGCTTTCTCATTCTCTCCTTCGGGGTTCATTTATGTGGCTGATGATGATTACGATGAAATTATAATGCTTGACACACTGGGCAATGTATTAAAAAATGTATCTGATTTTGGCTGGGGCTCTTCTTCTTACTTTACTCCATCTTCTGTTTACTGCTCCAATACTTTTATAGTTTATGTTTCCGATTTCTATAACGATAAAATTTACAAACTTGATAAAGATCTCAACATCCTAACATCAATAGAAGGAGCGTCACTTATAGGTGCAGATGTAACATTTGCACGGCCTGTTGGTGTGGTAACTTCAGATTTCGGCGATCTTTTTATTCTGGATTCCGAATTTAAGCGTGTACTGAAGTTTGATTATTTCGGCAATTACAGCATGAATTTCGGCGGATACGACCGGGGATTAAATGCCGTGACAAATCCTGAAGGTCTGGCAGTTTCGGAAGATCAGATGCTGATCATACTTGATAATAACTCTCTCCTTATCTATGACACATTCGGCAACAGTTTCGGCAAATACCCTCAGTATGAAGATTTTAATTCCATAAACGCCTACGGCAGGGTTATGACTCTGACATCAAGGGATAAAGTTTTTATTAACCGGTCATCTGCTGATAAGACGGGATTCAGGGAGACTGAATTGATTGAGGCACCAGATACTGATTTTTTCATCTCAGCCCTTGAATTTAACGGCAAATTATACATCCTCACCCGGCGTGAGATTCACCTTTTTGACAGACTGTGAAACAGGAAATAATAAAGGAGAACAGATTCAGGAGGCTGTTCCTTCCTGCGGCAGTTTTTCTGAGCGGAATTATGCTTTTTATTTCTTTTATTCCTGTAAATTTCGGAACAGAAGAGTCCCCCTTTTTGTACCTTGCAGGCAAGACCCTGGCCGGGAAACTCTGCCATCAGAATCCGATGAAAACTCCTGAGATTTTCGGTGATAAAATTTTGCTCTGTTCAAGGTGTTCCGGTATATATTCTGGTGCTTTTCTGACGGGAAGCGTGCTGTTACTTTTTGGCATAATAACCCGGAAAAGACTCTCAAACCCGTTCAGAATCCCTGCTTTTCTGATTCTGCCTGCTGCTGCAGATGTTATGTTTTATAACGCAGGAGTATATGATTACAATCTTATAATAGCATGGGTCACAGGATTTCTTTCAGGGTCGGGTGTTATTTTATATATTTGGAATGATTTTTTCTGAAATTAAAGATAAATGCAAAATAAATACTTCCCGACTTTTGTACTTGGATTTGCCGCAGCGGTTCTCACAACAGTGCCAGGCGTAAAGAATCTTGCCTGCTGCCTCATAGTTCCGCTTGCAGCCGCATTTTCCATATTTATAGATCAGCGTTTAAAGCATTTTGCTTCAAAAGTGATTATGAGCGAGGCAATTGTCTTCGGAATTTTTACCGGGATTTTCACCGCCGTTTTCGGTACCGCCTTTGATGTTCTGATAACCTATCTTCTGAAAAATAATGATCTGGTACAATCATTCTCAGATGTTGAAAAAATAATAAAAGACCTCCCGCTCGGCGAATCGGGCAGGTTGACTCTGGAGATATTCAGACAAATTCAGAAAGATATTACAACAACCGGGTTCTCATGGTTTTACACATTCTCACAGCTCTCCGGCAATCTTTTCGTATATGTTCTTACCGGATTGCCGGGCGGTCTTCTTGGTTATTCCTTTATTAACAACCGCTATCACAAAAATTACACTGTCTGAAAAATGATTGATTTTCTGATACTTTACTCCCATGTTCTGTTTATACTGATTATTTTTTCAATGAAATGGCAGAATGAAAATATTTCGACGGCTTTTCTGAATGTGGGACTTATAGGTGTTTTCTTTGCGGTGGGCTGGAGCCTGACAAATGTTTTAGCTTCCCTGATTATGGAACCTCAGGGGTTTGGTATCTTTTTTACCAGGGATACTTTCTCGCTCTCCATTCTTACACTTGCAGAGTTTTTCTTTTACAGAATGTACTACAAAGATATCAACCATGAAGAGTCAGGTGAAGAATCTGCCTGATTCTCCCCGCTTTTTTCTTATTGCTCCTTCAGTTTTCTTCTCTGCTTATTAAAAATCCTGCTCTGACTATCTTCTTCTTTCAATGTAAGCTAATCTAAATTCAAGCTTTTTCGTCAATTCGATCAGTGAAGGCATTTAATGAGCCCTGTAATCCGTTCATTTCCAAAGACTTGACATTTACTGATTTTTTGTTTTAATTAAAAAGTACATTTAATTAATAGAATATTCCGGAAATTCAATGGGCAAATTACGCATCACCCCGCTGCTCTCACTCTTATTATTTTTCTTAATAAATAGTAATACTGCATCCCAGCCGGTAATCAATATAGGTGAACTGAAGCTGCAGCTTATAGATTATTATGAAAATGGTGAATATCTTAATGATGTTGAAAAAGTGATAAGTAAAGCACTTGATAGTCTTTCATCTCTCAAATTCCCTGAGAATGCAGCTGCCGTATTTGATATTGATGAAACAGTCCTGCTCAATTATCCTCATATTAAAAAGCTGGACTTCGGCTACATACCCGAGCTTTGGGATAAATGGGTTGCTCTGGGTGAAGCTCCTGCGATAGAACCTGTAAAGAAGCTTTATGATAAGCTCCTTAAAGAAAATGTCAGGATCATTTTTATCACCGGGCGAAAAGACTATCAGTATGAACCAACCCACAGAAACCTCATTGAAGCGGGTTTTACAGAATTTGATACACTGATTACCCGCAAATCTGATGTGCCTTATAAGCCTGCTTCAGTCTTTAAAGAGATTGAGCGGGCAGCACTTGTGAAAAAAGGATGCAAAATAATTATGTGTGTTGGTGATCAGTACAGTGATATGTCCGGCAATTACACGGGATTCAGAATAAAACTCCCTAATTATCTTTACAGAGTTGACTGATCTTGATCACACTCAATAATCTTCAGGGCTCACAGGTGGTGATAAAGACTTCTGTATTATGTAATAACCGTTAAGTCTTTATGTATATTATTGTTTTAGGTTAGTAACAAGGAATGGAAAGCTAAAATCCGTCTGCTGCTTTTCGCGTCAGACTCTCAAAGTAAAAAATTCATCGCCGTTATCTTTGATATGAATAAAAAGCAAGCCCGCCCTGACCATCTTTACAAGAGTTCGTGAAGCGCGCCTTTCAGAAATGTTTGCGATATTGCAGAAAGTTTTAACCTCAATCTTTTCATTTTTTTCAAGGTATTCAAAAACCTTTTTTTCAAGGTCTCCGATGAAATAATTCCGGAGTCCTTCGGCAGAATTCTGGTGTTTTAATACCCTTATCATCTCTTTTCCCGCCTGCACACTTTTATCTTCCACTCTGATATACACCTGCGCAGTACGGATATCGAGAGTTTCAAGGTAATCCTGAATCCGGTGGGGTTTATGACGAGATTCAGGGACTTCAGTTACAACCACTTCATTTCCCCTTATATTATACGAAAACGACTCACACTGCAAAGGAGGCTCTATCATCCCGGAACAGACCTGATTAATAAGTTCTATCTCCCCTTTTTCACTCTCAACCCCGCATACTGTTCCGTCATCTTCAACCCCGAATATCAGATAGCCGCCGCGGGTGTTTGCAAAAGCTATGATCTCTTTCGCAATTTTTTCGGGACTTGAAAACCGCTGCTTGAATTCAACCCGTGAATTCTCGCCTTCTTCAATTATCGCGATTAATTCTTTTTTACGAAGCACTGTTAAAAAGCGGTAATAATTTGAGAATCAGGAGTGGTAAGACGGAGAAAGTCGGCCGCCGTACCGGCCGGCCGGCCTTTTCTCCAAATATAACTTCTTTTCAGGTTGTATTAATTTCAGGTCATTATCAGTTACGTCAAGGGAATACCCGCTGCCGAAGTCATTACTGAATGAGCTTAGTGAGTCTCCTCCGTTTTCGGGAACTGAACGCGGCTGCTGAGCAGGTTTCAGAGAATCTGCCTTCACGGAGTCCTGCATTGCAGGCTGATTCTGAACGGGATTCATTGCCTCAGCCTTCTTTATTGAATCCTGTACCCTTACGGCTGCAATTGAGTCCTGCACTTTCCTGATTGAATCAAGCCTCATCTGTTCGAGTCTCTTCATCTCCTGCTTGTAGAATATTACTTTACCCTGTACTTTGTTAGCATAAGTGGTTTTGGGATATTTTGCTATAAGGGTGTCATAAACTACAACTGCCGAATCACCCATTCTAAGATTATTCTCAAGAATGAATCCTGCAGTATAAAGTCCTTTTGAGGCAAACTGTGATGAAGGGTGTGCCTTATGAATTGAATACATACCTGTAACAGCATCATTATACGTACCGGCTGTATATTTATCTTCCGCCTCGAGGAAAAGCTTTTCGGCAGGATCATCATCAATTACAACTTTTGCTTTCTCAAGCTTTTCAGCTACAACATTTATAATTTTATCATTAGGGTAATTTTCATAAATGTGATTGTAAAGACTGTCTGCTTTTCCATTTTCATTTATTGTAGAGTAATAAGTTGCCATTGCGTAAAGAACGGATGCCTGAAACGCAGTAGAATCAAACTCTTCTAGAATCCTGCTGTAATAATAATATGCCGAGTCAGGTTTCTTGAACTCACCGAGGAAAAGGTTACCCAGATCGAGATATGTCTTCACCAGAATCACGTTAATTGAATCCCTGCTGAGTACCGGCCGCTGCGGGGGCGGAGCTTTCTGCGGTTTATTGGGATCCTGCGGATTATTGCCCTGTTTTGCGGGATTATCTCCCTGATTCCGGGCTATCAACTCCTCATCATCTTTTTCATTGCCGAAGCGGTCACCGCCACGATCACCGTCAGGCGGCAGTCCCTGCGCAACTCTGAGTGAATCAATTTTTCTCTTGTTGGCTGCAATGAGTGAATCTTTATTTATCACACCAATTGCAATAAGGCTGTCAAGTTTCCTGAGAGAATCCGCCCGTGCCAGTGAATCGAGATTGGTTTTAGACAGCGGATCTGCAAAAAGATCAAGTTCCTCTCTGAAATAGGCTATTGAATCTTTAACAAATTCTTCCGGATTATCCAGATAAAACAACTGTTTGTTAAAATTGCCTCTTTCCTGCTGAAGCTTGTCATATTTTTTA
>CAYPMQ010000038.1:0-17534 GCA_964411625.1 uncultured Ignavibacteriaceae bacterium | reverse complement strand
ACTGGCACAGGTCCAATTGCAGGTTTTGAAGATGCAGATTCAACCTCATTTTCTGACAGTCAGGGTATAACTGATTCTCTTGCGCCCGCTGATACAATAAAAATTGACTCGGCCAAGATAGATTCAACCGCACGCCTTAATCAGTTTAAATATAAAAGAACTGACCCGATAGTAACAGAGATATACAATCCTAAAGGATCTTCGCTGTTTCCGCGCCCTAACGGCTATAAAAAGACGATTGAAATTGATTCAAGCGGTCAGTATGTTACCATAAAAGAATTTATGGGGAATCAGCTTTACCGGATTACACTGCGGATGCCGATAGAGGAGTACCTGAAAAAAAGGCTGTTAGCAAAAGAACAGGAGATGTGGGAAGCCCTGGCCTATAAGTATGAGCTGAAAAGCGGCAAAAAGGATCTTACCGAACTTATTAAAGATATAACCGATTTTGAAATTCCGCTGCCGAGTGTGGGAGTTCTCAGTATTTTCGGGCCTCCTGTTATAAGTCTGAAAATTGGCGGTGCCGTTGATATCAGGGCTGCATGGAGAAATGAAAGCACTGAAGGTATTACCGCCTCAAGAATCGGA
Source organism: uncultured Ignavibacteriaceae bacterium (assembly GCA_964411625.1). Taxonomy (GTDB): domain Bacteria; phylum Bacteroidota; class Ignavibacteria; order Ignavibacteriales; family Ignavibacteriaceae; genus JABWCA01. The sequence continues at coordinate 16,946 of CAYPMQ010000038.1, read as the reverse complement.
AACACAAGAAACGAACCTGATTTCAGACAGCAGGTGCAGATAAATGTTAACGGTACAATAGGTGATAAGCTTTTAATAGGTGCCGACTGGAATACAGAAAGAACTTTTGAGTACCAGAATCAGCTTAAAATCAAGTACACGGGTTATGAGGATGAGATAATCCAGAAGATTGAAGCGGGTAACGTTTCACTTCAGACTTCATCGCTCGTTGGCGGCTCAGAGGCCCTTTTCGGCGTTAAGGCTGATATGAAACTCGGACCTTTAACGCTTACAACTCTTGTATCCCAGAAAAAAGCAGAGGTAAAGGAGAAATCGGTTGAAAGCGGCAAGACCTCACAGGAATTCACAAAAAGAGCTTATGATTATTCAATAAATCATTATTTCCTGGATACAATCTACGCCGATACCTCCGCGCAGTTTAATCTCTTTTTCAAATATTACGGAAACTCCACCCCGATTGTGGAAAGGCCTTTTGTCGTAAAAGACATTGAGGTCTGGAAGTCTATCAATCAGACTCTTAAAGATCCTACAGAGAGAAGCGCAAATGTTTACATTGATCTCCCGCCCAGAGGTGAGACTCAGAGATATCCTGATAACCTGAGAGCGGAGGATATTGAGGAAATACCGGGTCAGCAGGTCAAAGGGCGATTCATCAGGCTAAACCGTGATTCGGATTATATTCTGCATGAGGAAACCGGATATATAACTTTCAGAACCCAGATTCAGGATCAGGATATTGTTGCGGTATCATACCGTGTTGAGGGCGGCTTTGACGGGTCTCCGGCTGATGACCAGTTTTACGGCGAGTTTTTACAGCAGGCAGGCGCAGATACATCACAGCGTCTTATACTTAAGCTTGTCAAGCCCGCAAACCTTCAGCCGAGTTACACAAAAGCCTGGAAACTCCTTCTTAAAAATATCTATCCCGTCGGCGGCAGAAATCTTAAGGAAGAGGGTTTTACTTTTGATCTGAAATATGAAGTTGAAGGTAACGAACCGCAGAGTGTGCTTGGTGATGTAAGACTGCTTAATGCGTTCGGGCTTGATCAGGTAGGGCCTAACAAACTGCCCCCTCCTGACGGAAAGTTTGATTACAAGCCTTCAATCACGATCATTCCCGAAACCGGTGAAATTATATTCCCTTATCTGCAGCCGTTCGGAAGGAACCTTCCGCCAACGCTGCCTAATGCAGACTCTCTGCGTTATTTGGCTGTATATGATCAATCCATTACTTTTGCAAGGCAGGATAAAATCAGGGATAAGTTTGTACTCACCGGTACGTTCTCCGGAGAATCGGCCTCAGTATTCCAGCTTGGCTTTAACATGGTTGAAAACTCTGTTAAAGTGCTGCTTGACGGCAGGGAACTGACTCCTGGCACTGATTATGTGGTTGATTATAACATAGGTCAGCTTACCATCAGAAATGCCGCAGCTCTTTCACCGGGTGCTAACCTCAAGATCACATATGAAGAAAACGACCTCTTCCAGCTTGCTTCAAAAACGCTGTTCGGTTTAAGAGGTATGCTTGATATTTCAAAAAAGACAAAACTCGGGTTTTCGTTCCTCAACCTCTCACAGCAGACACTCAGTGATAAAGTGAGAATAGGCGAAGAGCCGCTCAGCAACGCCATACTTGGTGTCGATTTCCAGACCAGTACCGATCTTCCTGTGATTACAAGACTTATAGATGAAGTGCTCTCAACAAGAGAAATGTCAAGCATATCACTCACAGGTGAATTTGCATACATGATGCCTGACCCCAACACAAAGAAAAGTAACATTGCATCTGATGCAGGCAAAAGTATTGCCTATATTGATGACTTTGAAGGTGCCAAGAGAACCATACCGGTAGGTATTTCATACGGAGCGTGGAAAGACCTCTCAGTTCCTGATAGTCTGCCTTTCCTGCCCAATCTTACCAGGCAGCAGAAAATGGCTTATAAGGGCAAGTCATGGTGGTTTAACGTTCTCCCTTCAGATGTGGTATCAAAGAATATCTGGCCTCAACGATATACCGCAAGAGGTGATGATCAGGTAACGGTACTTGACTTTGTGTTCCAGCCTGATACACCAGGAACATATAATTACGATCCCAACCTTCTGCTTGATAAGAAAAGAAACTGGGGCGGTATGATGAAATTGCTCTCTTCAACCGCAAGTAATCTGGTTGATGAAAATATCGAGTTCATCGAGTTCTGGCTTAATATACGTACTGTTGAGGCAGGTTCAAAACTTTATATAGACCTTGGTAAAGTCAGTGAGGATGTAATTCCTAATAACAGGCTTGACAGTGAGGACAGACCCCCTCAGAATGACCTGATTGATCAGGGCGAGGATACCGGTATTGACGGATTATTTGATCCTGCAGAACAGACAACTTTCGGAAGTACAAGACCTGACCCGAGCGAGGATAATTTCAGTTACCTCAATACCAATCTTTTTAATATTTATAATTATTTCAATATAAATGGTACAGAAGGTAATGCTGCGCTTACGGATATCGGCAGAATACCAGATACGGAAGATCTTAATAAAAACGGTGCACTTGATCAGGCAAACAGCTATTACAGATATGTAGTGCCTCTTGATACCGTTAATAACCCCTATATTAAAGGCGGCGGAAATAACGCCGGCTGGTATCTTTACAGAATTCCGCTCAAGGATTTCTCACTTGAAGTAGGCAAGCCAACTTTTACATTGATTGAGTTTATCAGAATATTCATGAATGGAACAAATCAGCTCGCTTCACTCAGATTTGCTGATTTTAACCTGGTGGGCAATCAGTGGAGAAAAGCCATAGAGGGCGATAGTATTCTCTCAATCTCGGTCGTGAACGTTGAAGATAACCCTAATTACAGCAGCCCGCCGGGTGTTGAAAGAGAAAGGGACAGGAGCCGTCCTGATCAGGAAATATTCAGAAACGAACAGTCTCTCAGTCTTATTCTTAAGGATATGCCGGGCGGAGAAAAGAGAGAGGCAGTTAAGTATCTGTTCAGACCTCTTGATATATTCAACTATACAGAGATGAAACTTTTCATCCATGGTGATTCCGTTCAGATGCCTGGTTCGATATCCTATAATCCCGGGCAGGGATTATTCTCAGCCGAGGTTTATTACAGATTCGGTGCTGACACAAATAACTACTACGAGTACAGACAGCCTGTTGAGCCCGGGTGGAATGAAATTTCAATTGAATTTTCAAAGCTGACCGCCATCAAACAGACCCGGGATTCCGCAAATGTAATATTCAGAGTGCCGGTTGAAGGCAAGCCGGGACATTATTATGTGGTAAAAGGAAATCCGAGCCTTACCACCGTGAAGTTCCTGTCTGTTGGTATTCAAAGTCTTGTCACAAATAATATTTCAGGTGAAGTTTGGGTGAATGAGCTCAGAGTGATTGGTGCAGATAATACTCCCGGCTGGGCTTATACGGCGTCATCCACTGTTAAATTAGCAGATCTGATTACCATCAGTGCAAACCTGAGTCAGACCGATCCGTATTTCCACAGGCTTGCTGACAGATTCGGATCCAGAGTTGAAACAAGGAACTGGGGATTCTCGACTGATATTGATATACTTAAGTTTATACCCGTACCCCTTCCGGGCAGCAACCTGAAGATCAATTATTCAAGAACCGAGAGTGTCGGAAACCCCCTTTACATTCCGGGAACAGATATAAGAGTCACACAGGCAGCCGAGCAGCTTCGCGCTAAACGTGAACAGGAGGGAGTCTCCCGGGAAGATATCAATAATGAAGTGGCACAGCTTACCACATCAACACAGACACTTAACACTTCCGATACCTGGACAATATCAAATGTTCAAATAAAGGTGCCTGCTGAGCACTGGTTTTTCCGCGATGTTGTAAATGCACTCAGTTACGGATTTAACTATAACAAGAGTTTCAGCAGAAATCCCACGACACTGTCATCTTCAAACTGGATATGGAATGCTAATATCAATTATGCAGTGAATCTTAGCCCCGACTATTATATTGAGCCTGCAAAGATTCCGATAATAGGTGAATTCTTCAGTTTGTTTGACGATTACAAGGAGACGAGAATTTACTTTACTCCTCAGACTTTCAACTGGAATATTCAGGCAAGGCGTCAGTTCTCACTTACACAGACAAGAACCCAGGGGACTTCACTCAGCCAGGAAACTATTTCAAGAGATTTCACGGCTAACAGAACAGCCGGGTTTAACTGGAAAATTACTGAAAAAGCATTTATAAATGTTGCTCTGAACTATAACTTTGATATTGCATCATCACTTACTTATCTTGAAACCGATCAATTCAACAATCCGCGTGCCGAATCGGCGATCTGGAGCGATATCTTTGGTGGTCAGTTCTTCGGCCGGGATTTCAGATATAACCAGTCATTTGACCTCAGAACAAACCCGAGGCTGCCCTCACTATGGGATCTGAATAAATATCTGCAGATAACGGCAGGATATAACGTCAGATATAATTGGAACAACGATTTCAGACAGGCTGAGGCAGGAAGATCCGCCGGTTTCCAGAACAGGACTGCAGTCGGATTTAAACTCAGGCTTAAGGCGCTTATGGAGCCGCTGTTTAAAGAAAATGCAGCAGCACAGCAGCAGCCCGGCGTATCTCAAAAGCCCAAAGAACCGGCTCCAAAACCGGTGGAACAGCCGAGAAACCGCAGAACCAGAGATTTTGACGAGGATGTTGAAAACGGCGGTGAAACAAAACCTGATGAAACTCAGACAGCTCAGGTTGAAGAGTTGCAGGATAGTCTTGCCGCTCCCAAGCCGAGCGCATTAAAGAATGCTTTTAACCTTCTCAAAACTGCCCTTCAGGTTATCTTATTTGATTATGAAAATATCAGTGTTGACTATTCAAACGACGTCTCTTTCTCTGCAAATGGTATAAGAGGGTACGGTAACGGATTCAAAAACTTCTGGGGAATCAAGCAGAAGGGTGAGGAAGGACCTGACAGACTGTTCATGCTTGGTCTCAATCTTGATCCCGGGCCAAGGGCAGCAAACAGCAACCTGACCGATAACTATTCCGAAAGAAATAATATTGATTTGAGGACATCCAAACCGCTTTGGGAAGGAGCAAGAATAGATCTTACCTGGCGTGTGAACTGGTCAATTAATAAGTCGGTCACTCTCACATCAGATGAATTTGGTAATACGTTTGTAAATAACATATCATCAACGGGAGCCATCAACAGATCATTTTTCTCTCTGCCGCCGGTGTTTATATTCTCTGTGTTCGGAAGCGGTATTAAGAAAGTTCATGAACTGTATGATCCCGAGGCTGCCGATCCGACAGCAAACCTTTCAAGTGCATTTGTGAAGGGTATGGAATCTTTCCCGCTGCTTTCAGGTCTCGGGTTACTCAGTGATTTTGCTAACTATATTCCAAGACCAAACTGGAGAATAACCTGGGATGGACTCGAAAAACTTGGAATATTCTCAGGTTTTGCAAAGAGGGTGTCGCTTGATCATTCTTATGCATCTGATTATACAGAAGGATGGAAGATCACTCCCGATGGTACGCAGGTGACTCAGAACCAGAAAATAAGTTATTCTTTTGCACCGCTTATTGGTCTTAACATGACATTTAACCAGCTCTGGGGAGGAAACCTGAGCGGTTCAGTTAAGTACTCGTCTAAGACATCGTATGATCTCGGAGTTACGACAAAGAACGTAACCGAGAGCAACTCCCGTGAAATAGGTATTACACTGAACTACAACAAGTCGGGCTTTGAATTACCGTTATTTGGTATTAATTTAAAGAACGATATTGAGTTCAGCTTCCTTTATTCACTCTCAAAGAACTCATCAGTGATCTTTGACATGAACAGGTTTACAGAAGAGGGCATTCCTCAGAATGGCACAAACACGGTACAGTTTGAACCCAGAATCAAGTATGTTATTAGTTCCAGAGTTACGCTCTCAATATTCTATAAGCGTTCTGAAACGACCCCTGAGGGTGCATCAAGAATTCCGCCGACTACCAGAAATGAAGCAGGCCTTGATATAAGGATTTCGATCCAGTAAATGAGGGTTTAGGATTTCAGGTAAAGTGATTAGTCCGGATGAATCAGAACAGTTAAATTATTCAGAACCCTGACCACCCTGAGAGGGGGGGTAAGGAATCAACCGATATACAGCGGTCTGTTACATGAGAACTGATGATCTGATGCCATTCATGAGGGTGGCATTTTTTTTTGGCTTAATCAGAATATAAAAATTTATTGTTCCTAAGAAGGTTTTTTCTCTTCTGAAGCCTCAAGTGCAAAAGCGGGGTTATCTGTGAGTATATAAGGGAATACCGCATCTGAAGGAAGAGAGGATAGTTGTTGATAGGTGTTGATTGAGTATGGTATGATTCTGAATCCGGCATCTGTGTAAAGTCTGTAACTTTTTTCACTGATCATTGTGTGGTGTAAACAGACGTAAGCTCCCGCAGCTTTCAGAATATCTGCAAGTCTCCCTGTTGGGGGAGATGTCAGCATGTGCTCAATATCCTTACCTCTTTGTATTGCCCCAGCATTATTATGCCCCTGTTCATTATATCTGTTTGTATACAGAGATATATCGCTGTAAACGGATTGGGCCATCCCTGCCGCTGCTCTGGCTTTAATTACCACACTGAAAAGCAACCTTACGATTGCTGAAGGCAAGAAATGATGGCTGAAGCAGAGCTGAATTCCCGGATGAATTTTGTGTATCTCAAAAAGTACTTCAGGAAGCCAGGAAACTATTATGATGTTTTCTGTCAGTCCGGATTTTTCTATCATACGAATAATGCCGTTCTCACCTCCTGAATCCTTTATGTCAATAAAGAGCCTGTATTTATGTTTTTTATCCTCATCAAGCAGGTCTGGCAATTCTTCCAGGGAAAGAAGATTGTTCAATCCACCGGATTTACCTGCACATTTTTGCAGAATTGCCAGTGATTCCTCAGCTATACTTTTGCCGTGACCTAACACCCTTTTTATGGAAGCATCATGATGTATTACAGGTATGCCGTCAGCAGTAATCCTGATATCAAACTCAATTTCAGTCACACCTGCGGCAAAAGCATTCCTGAAAGACTCTCCTGATTGTTCAAACCTGCCAAATCCTCTTGCCCTATGGGAGACATACGGAATTTTTTTCATAAATTTGAAATTAATTTAATGATATTATTTATTCTGAATTATTTCTGCAGCCATATCAATTTATGAGTAAAAACAGTACCGGTATATTAATACAGACATTTCTGATATTTGTTCTGCTTATACTGATCAGGCACGGAAACCTTTATCTGATAGAATTTGTAAGCGTAGTAATTCTTGTTTACGGATATATTATCTTTCAGCAAAACAGAATTTCAAAATCACTTCAATTTACGAAGGATTTTACATTTCTTAAAGAGACAAACAACTTTGCTGAGACGGGTCAGTCTCTTTTCTTCCCTGAAAAGAAACATAAACACGTTTTGCTGATAATACACGGTTACTCTGCCACACCGGGCGAACTCAGATTGTTAACCGGAGAGCTTCAGAGAGAGAATCTGCCTTATTATGCTCCGCTTCTTTCAGGTTTCGGACTTAAAGATCTTCATCTGCTTGGGCACATCAGAAGACAAGACTGGCTCAGGGAAGTTATACATGCTTATGACCTTCTTGCGTCTGTTTCTGAAAAAGTGTCTGTTCTTGGACACTCTATGGGCGGATTACTGGCATGCAGACTTGCAGAATTCAGGACTCCTCATAAAATCATACTCTCGGCTCCCTACATAACACTCAGGGATGATCATGAAAAGCTGAAAAAACTGGCACGGACCGGCTTCGGGCACTGGTTCTTCAGAAATATTTACCCAAGCTATGTGAGGAAATCCGGCGTACGCAAGAGTTATGATGAGCACTACCCAAATAAAAGATTTGCCTATGATCTTGTACCGCTGAGTTCTGTATTTGAGATGTGGGAGCTTCAGGAAGATGTAAATTATCAGGCAATGAATTACGATGAACTTCTGGTGTTGTTCGGGGCAAAAGATAAAACCACGGTTAAAGAGAAGGTTGAAAAGCTTTTTAACTCCAACAATATGAAATTCAGTGAGATTGTTTACGAACAGTCAGGGCACGGCCTGTTTGACAGTGATGACAGTGCACAGGTAGTTAAAGACGTCATAAAATTTCTGAAAGATGAAAATGTATCTTAAAAATTATTTGAAGCTTGCCGTTTTTATATTATTCACCGGGCTGATAACAGCTCAGGAAACCGATGCGGATTATATCAGGGCTAACTACAATAAAGAAGAAGTCTATATCACAATGCGTGACGGCATAAGGCTTTTCACTTCGATATATAGTCCGAAAGACACCCTCAGAAAATACCCCGTGCTGATGAACAGAACTCCTTATAATGTGGGGCCTTACGGAAAGAATGAATTTAAAAAGGTTCTTGGTCCTTCAGATAACCTTACACGTGACGGCTATATTTTCGTCTATCAGGATGTGCGGGGGAAATTTATGAGTGAAGGGGAGTATATGGATGTGCGTCCCTTCAATCCTGATAAAAAAGGAACCGAAACTGATGAAGCATCTGACACATACGATACGATTGAGTGGCTTCTTAAAAATCAGAAAAATTTTAATGGAAGGGTAGGACTATACGGAATATCTTATCCGGGATTTTATGTCGTTATGGGGCTGCTGAGCAGACATCCTGCAATTAAAGCCGCATCACCTCAGGCACCAATTGCAGACTGGTTTATCGGTGATGATTTCAGACATAACGGAGCATTTTTTCTTAATTCAGCATTTCCTTTCTATTATGTATTCGGAAAAGAGCGTGATTCTCTTACCACTAAGTGGGGTGAAAGTTTTAAGTTTCCGCATGATAACGGCTATAAATTTTATCTTGAGACGGGAGCGCTTAAAAACTTTAACAGCAAATACTTAAAGGACTCGGTAAAATTCTGGCTTGAAGTTACAGAGAATGATACTTACAATGATTTCTGGAAAGCCCGTACTACACTTCCGCACCTGAATAATATTGTTACCCCCATTCTTACAGTAGGGGGATTATTTGATGCCGAGGACTGCTATGGTGCCCTTAAAACTTACGAAGCTATTGAAAGGAACTCCCCTGATAATCTGAATTTTATTGTTATGGGTCCCTGGTTTCACGGTGGCTGGGAGCGTTCAGACGGTGATTCACTCGGAAGCATTTATTTCGGTTCAAAGACATCGCAATATTATAACGATAGCATAATCGTACCTTTTTTCAGTTATTTCCTTAAGGCAAAGGGGCACGGTTACTTTACCGAAGCATCTGTTTTTGAAACGGGTGCAAATAAATGGAATAAATTAGAAAGCTGGCCTCCCGATACCGCTCAGGCAAAATCTTTATACCTAAACCCCGGCGGCATTCTTACCGATACGGCAGCTTCAGGCTGGAATTATGATGAGTTTATCAGCGATCCTGAAAATCCGGTACCGTTCACGAGGAATGACTCGAAAAGGATGAACCGCGGTTATATGGTCGAGGATCAGCGTTTCCTTTCAGGCAGAAGAGATGTGCTTACATATTATTCTGATGTTCTTAAAGATGATCTCACAGTATCAGGTGAAATTGAGGCTGATATATTTGTATCCACCTCATCAACCGATGCCGACTGGGTTGTGAAAATTGCAGATGTATTTCCTGAAAATGATCCTTTATCCGCCGATACCCTAAAGGGTTTTGAAATGCTTGTAAGAGGCGAGCCGTTCAGAGGTAAATTCAGAAACAGTTTTGAGAAACCGGAACCTTTTATTCCTGACAGGGTAACTAATATCAAATTTAAAATGCCGGCAGTTAATCATACTTTTAAGGCCGGTCACCGTATTATGGTTCAGATTCACTCATCGTGGTTCCCGCTGGTTGACCGAAATCCGCAAAAATTTATGAAGATAAATCTGGCGGATGATAATGATTATATTAAAGCCGTACACAGGCTGTTTTACGGCGGGAAATCTTCCTCAAGAGTTATTTTGCCGGTGAGATAGTAAACTATATATAATATATCAATTTATAAAAAACTCAGAATCGGGTTTTTAGTAAAAAAGGCTGTCTGATGAGATGCACCTGACAGCCTTTCTGATTTTAAAGGCTTACTGAGGAGCCTCGTCGGTATATTTTTCCTTAATAGCTGAGCTTTCAAGAGCATCGTCAATATTATCAATACCGAGTATTCTCTTAGCAAGTGATTTGCCATCGAGCTGATGAAACTCAAGCACCTCAAGAGGAGTACCGCACTCAGGATAATCATCGAGTCCGAATCTGGTGAAATTTCTTCCCTGAATCATACCTGTTTTTGTGAGCGAATCGAGAAGTCTGTCACCAAGACCTCCGATGTTACTGTGATCTTCAAGAACATATATATCTTTGAAGTCATTCACCACAGATTTAAGCCATTCTGCATCAATTTTATTAAGCCATGGCATGTTCACAACTAAAAGAGAGTAATCAAGTTTACTGAGGAATTCGGCAGCCACAAGTGCTTCATGAAGCATAACGGGTCCATAGCCAAAGAGAATACCATCTTTTCCGTGAGTGAGTTTAGTACCTTTGCCCGGTTCAAATGAGTAATCTTCAGGAAGTTGAATAACTTCAGGTGAGGGGCCGATGACGAGACGGAGAACGCAGACACCTTCAGCATCTTCTATGAAATACTTTGTTGCGAGCCGGGTTTCAATTGCATTGCATGGCTGAACTATGGTAACATTAGGGAGCGCACCAAAAAGTGAAATATCCCTTACACTCTGATGAGATTTACCGGGTCCGGCAGGTATCATTCCTGAAAAGTGGCAGGTATAAATAATTTTATTCTTCTCTGTGGCATTGTTATAGATCTGCTCATTGCCGCGGGCAGCAAGAAAGCTTGCAAAAGTGTTGACTATCGGGATGAGCCCCATGTGAGCAAGACCGCCAGCCATAGATACCATATCCTGTTCTGCAATCCCATTTTCAATAAAGCGGTTGGGATATGTATATTCAAACTTACGGAGTTTGCAGTCTGCAGAGAGATCTCCGTCAAGCACAACAAATTTATCATTAGTTTCAGCGAGTTCAACCAGAGTATTACCATAAGCCTCTGTTACAAATTCCTTGGTAAGCTTGGAAGCAGCAGAAGATTCGATTCTGATTGTCGGAATATCAACAGCACTGATGCCGAGTTCACTGCATAAACTGTTGATCTGATAAGTCAGGTACTCCAGTCCTTCATGGAAATACTGATCTTCAGGGGCACCGGAATGCCATTTATACAGCACTCTTTGTGTATGATCCCTGAAATCCTTTTCCATGAAGTTAACGCCCTTACCCTTGATTGTATCAGCAATTATGAACTTTGGTTTATCTGTTACTTTATCAAGTTCTGTAAAGGTTTTATCGAGTGTTTCAAAATCATGTCCGTTAATCCGTACAACGTGCCATCCGAAAGCGCTGATTTTTATGTTGAGATCTTCGATGTTATTCACATCTTTGACCAGCATGTCGGTCTGGTACTTATTATGGTCCATAATGACGGTAATGTTATTAACCTTCTGATGAGCTGTAACCTGGAGCGATTCCCAGATCTGTCCTTCCTGAAACTCTCCGTCACCCGTAAGTACATAAACATGACCTTTACGGCCGGAGTAACTTTTTGCCCATGCCATTCCTTTGCCTTTTGCGATTCCCATTCCGAGTGAGCCTGTGCTCGATTCAACTCCGGGAATTCTCACTTCGGGATGACCGTCAACACCGCCCAGTCTGCGGAGCATAAGAGCTTTTTCTTCGGGGAGTATACCCAGTGCATAGAACAGGGAATAGAGCCCGGGAACATCATGTCCCTTTGATGAAAAATAGATATCACGATCAGGGGAATCAAGACCGGTTTCAAATATATTTAATCTTTCAAGATAAAGGTAAGTTACAATATCTGCAGCACTTAATGATGAGCCGAGGTGACCGCTTCCGGCTTTTTTAACCATGACAAGCGTGTTGAAACGGCACATATCGGAAAACAACTGTAATTTTTTGTATTTGTTTCCCTGAGCATTTCTTACTTTATCAAATTCGTTCTTCTGAATAAGTTTAAATGACATATTTTAATCTGCAACCTTTTTTTTATTTTAACTTACAAATTTACGAATAATTGGGGGGAGTATGAAAAGAGACGGTATTACATTAAGGTTATTTTTTGTTGATTACCCTTTCGATTTTCTCCTCACTGAAGCTGCCGAACAGGCCTGTTTTATTAAATTAACTGAATGAAATATCTCTCAGAAACTATCTGTAATTTTCGGAACTCATTACGTCAGTCAGAATACAGGCTGCTGCTGGTGATAAGCTTAACTGGTCTTTTTATAAGGGTTCTTTTCTACCTGTATTTTACTCAGGCAGGGGGCACCGATTTTTTTGAATACGGTGAGATCACAAAAAATCTTATATCCGGCAACGGTTATTCGCTATTCTGGTTTTCAGAAACGGATCTGGAGTACAAATCCACAACCGGCATCAGTCCATTTCCTTCCGCTTACATGGCACCGGGTTTCACTTTTATTATTCTGCCCCTCTTCCTGACCAAGAATGCCCTGATCACACATATTGGTTATATACTTTTTCAGAGTTTGCTATACTTTCTGATTTTATTCCTTATCATCAGGCTGGCGTTATCCTTCAGTAGTATATCAGCAATCATCGCATTTATCATTTTTGCATTTAACCCTGAATTTATTGCTGCATTCAAATCGCCGACACCGGTTCTTCTTTACCATCTTTTGATTTTGATTATTATCTTCATGGCTGCAAACGGGTCAGACTCTCCCGGCCGGATTATTCTTCTTGGTATTGTTACAGGAGCAGGGCTCCTGATCCGTTTTGAATTTATTCTGACCGCAATTTTAATCCCGGTTACACTTGCTGTTCGGCAGAAAAGGAGATCATATATCATTGCTGTATTAATTGCGATGGCAATGCTCTCTCCATGGATCCTCAGGAATTATGCTGTATTTGGCGAGCCGCTACTCAGTACTTCAACCGGTCTGAATCTATACAGGGGCAATAATCCGTATGGAATGGGAACATGGGCTGATGAAAAAATTGATGCGAAAATAAAAAGCCTTCCGCGTAATTCACAATTTGAGCTTCATTTTAATAAAATGTACACTGACGAGGCAGTTAACTTCATCCGGAATGATATTTCCGGTTTCTTTTTGAGAATACCCGAAAAAGTTTCCGGATTGTTTTTTGTGAGCACAGGCAGTATTGTGGTTGATGCAGTTCAGAATTTCATGTCAGTAATTTTACTTATTTCATTCCTGCTTTATTTGTTCGGGTCACCGGGAGGGAATGAGACAAAAGCTGTTTTGCTGGTAATTCTTCTTTCTGCAATTGTAGTTACTGCAGTTTTCTTTTCCATTCCGAGATATGGCACAATGCTGAGAATAATCTTTGTGCCTTTTGTATATGAAGGGATGCGAGTATTAGTTTCGGCTGTATCTGCGAAAAAACAACAGGGTTAGTTCCAATACGGAACAGACCTGCTGATTCATCTTTTTCAATTCAGATTTCTTATCACTTCAGATTTGAAAACCAGATCAAATTGTGTTCCTTCATTACCGGTATTGCAGGTTATCTGTGCTCCGTATTCTTCAAGTATAAGTGCTGCCGTATGCAGACCCGTTCCATATCCGCCGCTTTTCCCCGAAGTCCCTTTTTTAAAGAGTGATTTCATAATCTTTTCAGGAATTCCGGGTCCGTTATCCTCAACAGTAATCACTAATGATTCTCCTGAAAAACAGACGGAGCATTTTATTTCGGGATTGATTACTCCCGGGAGGAATGACTGAACAGAATTCTCTATCAGAACGGAAATTACTTTTTCGAGTCTGTTCTTCGGAATCCGGATGTAAACAGGCATTTCCGGCGCTTCAAAGCTGATATTAACTGCCGAATTCTGTTCTCCGTATCTTTTAACAACAGATGATAAAACTCCGCTTGGCTCACTGTAGAGGAAATTAAAGCACATGTCAGACAGTGAATAAACTGACTCCTTAATCATGGAAACATTTTCATGTATAACATGCAGATTAACCGCAATTTCAGTCGATACGGGTTTATCGTTTCTGAGATGCCCGGGAATATCTTTAAGTCTTTCAGCGAGATTATTGTAAGTTGAAGTAAGTTTTATCACTATTGATTTCATATTCCGTGTTTCTGTAGTACAGCACCTGAATTCTGAAAGTCTGGTCAGTTCCTCAATGATTTCTAAAAGATATTTGGATGTAACATCATCATATTCTCTGAGACTGAGCTGGAATCTTTCGGCAATCTATCTATCAAGAATCTCTCCTTCCGGGATATTATTGAGATAAAGTGATATTCTGTTAAGATTCATCATAGAACTTTCACCATGCCTGAACTGGCTCAGCTGCATTTCAAGCTTTTTTACACCCGACTCAAAATTTTCCATCTCTCTGGCATATACGTGATAATGCTTAAGGTAAAAGAAAACGCCAAGACTGCTCATAGTAAAAGAGAGTATTGAGATATGAGCTTTCCGGTCTCTGCCGTCAGTCCATCCCTGATTATCGGGGAATATATAAAGTATCAGACTGATAAATATCAAAAAGAACAAATACTGGATTCCGGGCAGACAGGATAAAAATAACTTCATTTTTACTGATAAGCCGCGCTTAAACTGCCTTAAACTGATTCTGCCCCTTCTGAGAAAAATAAAAAAGATTATAAATCCGGTCGATTCCGTCAGAATAATCTGCAGAAGCAGGTTTGCGGCTGCTCCTGAAACGAAAAACTGTTCAGCTATTTTATGCGATCTGTCATAAATAAGCTGAACACCTTCTGTTTCTCTGATAGTAATTCTATCTCCGGGTTTTACTGTAATCTCTCGGGTAACACGTGATGCGGGGAAAAATACTTCAATGCGTAAGTTGAGGGTATTTGAGGGGAGACCGAAGATCAGTGTCTTCGAACTTATCCCGGCGTATCCTGATCCGCCGTCAACCCTGCTCATCCCGATCACTTTCCTGCCTTCAATTAATCTTACAACTGCCCCGATTGCACTCCTGTTTGAAACAGTACCTTCAACTGTAACTTTTACAAAATTATTGCCCCCTGATGAATCTGCAAGTACATTTATATATGAATAAAGATTTCCTGCTGCCTGTGCCGAGATAAAATCAGGGTATCCGTCATCATACAGATCCAGAGATGAAACACTCGGCAATACAGAATTGGTCTTCCTTTCATTCATATAGGCGGAATCGGTCACATCATAAAATGTGGTTAATGAGTCACCGGAATTAAGGTAAAAACTTAATCCGCCAAGATCAGTAATAATAATATCTTTAAATCCGTCATTATTTATATCACCTGCGGCAGCCCCATACGTGACCAGAGTATCGCTTAATCATGCCTCTCCGGAAATATTTCTGAAATGAAGACCATCAGTATTTTCAAATAGATCAGGATTATCATTTCTGCTACCAACCAGGATATCAGAGGAAATAAAAAATGAAGCATCAGATCCGGCAGGAAATGAAAAAAATCATGGGGAAATGTATTTAAACATCTCCCCTTAAAGTAAGAATAATCTAGTGCTTTCTTACCATTCTCAGCATTTTAACATTAATCACAAGAAATCTGAAAAACTGCCATATAAGATTTGTGCGCAGCATTTTAGTGAAACCCGTTGGCACGGGAGGGAAATAACTTTGTTCAAATGGTTTTCTTAATGCCATAACTTCATTTCCTTATTCAGGTACAATCCGCCAGAACGGATTGGCTTTTGCTTTATAAATAAATGCATAGTGAAGCAGATGTTTAATCCAGTGTCCTGCAAGTCCTATTTCACCGGTGGTATAACCAAGATCCCTGCCTGTATCGGGGTACTTCTGAAAATCGGGTATTATCGGATACATAGTCATTGATACTGCGGTTCCGTTAAAAAGACTTGCACCCGCGGATGCTATACAGGCTGCTCCCATGTTTGCGAGTGATGATTTTCTTTTGGGAGCATTTTCTTTGCCATTCATCATATCAGTGATGTTGTATGCAACTTGTCTGGCCATAACTCCTGAGGGCATTCCCGTGCGCGGAGGGGTGGGAAAGATTGGAGTGCCGGCCGGGGAGAACATCGGTTTTGAAATTGAGTGGGGAGGTGCAAAAGCAATCCCCACGGCGTAAATGTTTTTATACTTTGGGTTCTGATATGTTGAGGGCCAGTCTGAGGGCTTCCATTCTTCGTAAGGTTTTTTAGTATAATCCGCATCAACAAACATAAAGCCATTAGGGGCGAATAACTCACCGGTTATATCCGTTCCTTCTCTGTTGAATGCTTTTATACCAACCCCGGAAAAAGGTGGGAGCAGCATCGCAAAATCATGCTGAACAGATTTTTCTTCACCTTCAAGAGTCTCATAATGAGTGACCCCCTCTTCAACACTTTTTACATGTGCCCTGGTTATCCATTCTATACCTCTTTCAGTATAAAGAGATTCTGTGAAAATCCGGCTGTGAGTGATGTATCCGCCTCTTTTTATGTGCATGCCCCCCATGCCGAAATCACCTAACTCCTGTTCATTAGATATCCAGATGATTTTTGCCTTGTCACGAACCCCGGCACGCCGCAGTTCAAATTCAACATTAAATATATATTCAAAGGCTGCCCCCTGACAAGTACAGTTACCATGTCCCGTACCGATGAGCAGAGTCTGTTTATCGCCCTTCTGCATTTTTTTGATGGCATCTTTTAGTTTATCTGCCGTTTGAGCAGCATGGGAATATGTGCAAACAGAAAGACTGTATTTATCTGGTCCCAGTCCCTCAGTTGCATTAAAATTCAGTTTTGGGCCTGTGGCGTTGATTAGAAAATCATAAGTTATATCTTCCTTAAAACCTTCCTTACCGGGAAGTGTATATTCAAT
>CAYPMQ010000037.1:6120-17840 GCA_964411625.1 uncultured Ignavibacteriaceae bacterium | reverse complement strand
TGCAGCGAACTTTTTTATTTTTCCTTTCGGTAACCTTTTTTATGATGCAATTCGACGTTGTTATACAGCACAAATTGTTGTTGCATGAACAGATTTTTTTGAGTAAGTTAAGGACTAAGAAAACTTCTTTCACCACAGCAAAAAAACTTAATAAGAGGTCTCCATGGTGAAAAATCTACTAAGTTCCAGACTATTTCTGATGTTATTTATAATCACATCTGCAGGTATAATATTTACTTCATGTGATGTAAAAAACCCTCTGATGCCAAGCTGGGATGTGGAATTTAATATTCCGTTTGTAAACAGAACCTATACAATCAAAGAAATTGTTGAAAAAGATTTGCAGAATCTCAGGTTTGACGGCGATACTGCACTGATTTACTATACAGACGAGAAAAATAACACAACCATTACAGTTGGTAATGACATAATATTTGAGCCTGCAGCGTCAAGTATCTCCGAGACGCTCGGTTCAATTAAAGTTAATTCAGTTAACCCTATCACAGATTCAGTTGATGTTACTAAATGGGCTAATGTTAACAAAGGGCAGAATCAGATATTTCCACCTATTGTGAATGCAACGGTCATTCAGGATCTTAAGAAGATTACATCATTTGAAGTTGCTGAATTTGAATCAGGCACACTGAACTTTGCTCTGACGAACAACAACGGTCCCGTACCGATCACCATTGAAAGAATTATAATCAGAGCCTCTAAAAGTTACAGCTTTGGTTCTGTTAACATTGCAGCAAACACTCCGCTTCTTTTCAGAACAACACCGCTGAACGTGCCGGCTAATTCAACTGCAAATGCCTCTTTTGATCTGGCAGGGGTAAGACTTGTTGATTCATTAAGACTCGAAGTGACATTCTCTTCACCGGGCAGCGGCGGACAAAGTGTTTTCGTTCCGCAGAATGCACATACTCTTACAACAATAACTTTAGGCACTTTTGCACTGACAGCAGTTAAAGCAGCGCTTCCGGTACAGAATCCTGTTGTGAAAAACAATGAAGTTCAGATTGATGATTCCACGCAGTACAAGAACATTGAGTTCTCACAAGGCGCGTTGAATATCACTCTGCAGAATTTTATTGACCTTTCTGCATCAGTTAAACTTGAGCTTCCGAACTTCAAGCGTCCCAACGGTACCGCATGGGATTCAACAGTCACTCTGCCGAGAAAGGGCACTGCCAATCTGAGTATCCCGAATCTGAGAGGATACAAGGCAACATCATCATTACTTACAAACAAAGTTGCTTACAAAGTAACCGTAACACCGCAGGCCGATGCCACAGTCAGACTGATCACAAAAAATGACAGTATCAAGTCAACATTCAGTTTTGCAAATATAAACGTAACGAAAATTGAAGGTAAAGTTAAACCAACGACTCTAAAGGTTAAGGAAACCCCTATAAATATCAATCTCCGTGACTTGCAGGGAAGTAACTTCTTCTTTACGAGTCTCAACCTGAAAGACACCGATATCAGGATTTACCTTAATGAATCCACCACATTTGAAGTGTTTTTCTCGGGTAAGCTCATAGGCAAAAATGCAAGAAACCAGACCAGAGAAATGGCTCTCCCGGCAAAACTGCTGGTAAAAGGTGAAAATGAAATTATTCTGCCGGCTGATTCAGTTCAGAATTTTCTCTCCGGTTTTACCCAGGAGCTTCCCAATCAACTGACAGTAATTGGTAATACCAGGCTGAACCCGAACTATAAAGAGGGCTCAGTAGCAAGCACTGATTCAGTTTACGGAAAAACCAAACTGAATATCCCGTTCTACGTTGGTATTTTCGGCGGTTCGTGGTCAGATACCAGCAGCGTGGATATCGGTAATGCCGATTCTGCGAGAATAGCCAACGGAAAGACTGCAGAAATAACTTTTACGGTTGAAAACGGATTACCCGCCTCAGTTGAAGTTTCTGCAAAATTCCTTGATTCAAAGGGAATCGAATTATTTAACACTGATGGTCTTGTGACAAGCACTTCCGGAAAATTTTTAATCAGCGGCGCCGCTACTGACGCTAACGGCAGGGTAATTGAGGCTAAAAAAGACAGCATCAAGATTAAACTCACCACAAATGAGTTTCTTAAAGTTACCAAAGCCACAAGAATTGTTCCTACAATCAAGATAAATACCTCCAGGTCAAATAATCAGCCCGTCAAGTTCTTCACTTCTGACGCTATAAAAATCAGAGCTGTGGGACAGATTAATTATAAACTTGACCTTGAAGATAATTAAGTGGAGAGGAGGTATAAAATGAAAAATTTATTGATATTAGCACTTGTAGCAATTACCTCTCTCCCGGCTTTCGCACAAACCGGCGGAGGTTCACTCGGAGCACAGGATCCCGTGTCACTTGGTATGGGAAGAACATACACAATTTCACAGCGTGGAGTGTTTGCCATCGGCACAAACCCCGCACTCCTGCAGTTCAGCGAGGATAACACGCTTGAAGGCACGATGGGTACGCTTGCAATACGTGCCGGTTTTGACTTCATGACAATTGATGACTATAACTATTTTTTTGGCGGTGAAACAAACGCTCAGGGAAAAACTACCGGCAGATATCTGACGGGCGCCGATGAAGACAGATTCAGAAATCTCTTTGCAAATGGCGGAAAGATTATCGGGTCTGCAACCACGGCTTTCCTCTCATTCTATTATAAAGCTGATAACTCTATCGGTTCATTCGGGTTCAGCATCTCTGATGTTGCCGCAATGAAATTTGATATCCCTGATACTTTTGCCGATCTGCTTCTTAGCGGTAACACAGTTAATAAGGTTTATAACTTTAATAATCTTACCGGAAGCGCTCAGTGGCTGAGAAGATATTCCTTTACTTATGCAACTGATTTAAGCGAAATGATTGATCAGTCTGTTTTCAAGAAAATTTCTGTCGGCATGTCCTTCAATTTCTATTCAGGCTTTGCTTATATGGGAATAAGAAGGATGAATACCAATATCACAACCAACCCGGATCTTTCCATTTCGGGTAATGGTGATATGAGTATCGTAGGTGCATTTTCAAGCGATATAGGAATGTCTTATGATTTTGACTCAACAACTCAGAATCAGAAATCAAAATTAAGCGCTTTCCCGAGACCTGCGGGAAGCGGATTCGGATTTGACCTTGGTCTTGCCTTCCAGGTTGATAATGTATGGTCATTCGGCCTTGCTTTAACAGATATTGGTTCAGTGTCATGGAAAGATAAAACAATTGAGTATTATTCAGACGCACCCATCTATATTGATGACATTCTGGATCAGAAGCAGAGAGACACTCTTGTAAGCAGAATAAAGGGTCAGGGACGGTACATTGACGGTTTCAGCACTGATCTGCCGGGTGCATTCAGGCTTGGAGTAGGGCTGCAGCTTGATAAACTCGTTGATTTTGACTGGCCCGGTAAGTCATTCATGATAGCCTTTGATTATAATCAGGGCTTTAACGATGTGCCGGGTAATAATACCAAACCAAGATTCTCACTCGGTATTGACTGGGAGTCTGAAGACTGGTATATCCCTCACTTCAGAACAGGCTTCTCATTTGGCGGCGGTGATCCCTTCAGCTGGGGACTCGGAGGCGGAATAACATGGGGTCCTATATTAATAGATATGGCGACTGCAGAACTCCAGAACCTCTTTTCACCATCAAGCGCAAAGAGAGTATCTTTTGCTCTGGGCGGCAGACTGAGATTCTGATTATAATAATCTAATCTTATTTTAAGCCGGCTGCGGGAAACTGCATCCGGCTTTTTTTTATTTTCTTACTCTTATAAGATTAATGACCGCGCCAAGGCAGAATAAAGTGTTAACAAACCATGCAGTTACAATCGGGCTCAGAGATCCGTTTTTACCGAATGCTTTGATTATTTCTGTCATTCCGAGATAAATGAATGTAATAAGGATATTAATACCAAACTGAAGCGCAAGGCTTCCGCGTCTTTTGTTGGCAGAGATAGGCAGCCCAAAAAGAAGAACTATGATATTGGTAACGGGAAAAGCGAATCTGGCGTAATATTCAATTTCAATCCTTCGCGGATCATAACCTGATTTTCTCTGATCATCAATCAGTTTCTGAAGCTCGGGAGTAGTCAGAATCTCAAGCCTTTCCTGCTTTACAGAGAGGTCTTCAGGTTTGAATTTAAAGAATGGAATAGTCTTTACACTGAATTTTTCCACTTTCTCCTTTATTCCTGTGAATACTCTTATCGTACCGTCAAAAGCCACCCAGGCATTTTGAACAGTATCAAACTGAATCCTGTTGGCATCAATCCTTTTGGTAATTGAAGTATATGCCGGGGGAGCAAATTCCTGCACTGAAACACGGAGAGCTTCAAGATTTGTCTCATTATAAAACTGAAGATTTACAATCCTGTTAAGTGAATCCTGGAAGAACAGATTTGCACCGGGCCCCCCCACGCCTCTTTTTAGAAACTTCACCTCAATTTCGGCTTTATTCTTATTTGCCTGCGGTACAACATACCCGCCAAAATAATACGAACCAAGACTGAGAATGAATGATGTAAGAATAAATGGAAGCAGAAATCTGAAGACGCTTACTCCGCCGGCTTTGATGGCTGTCAGCTCATTCTGATTAGACATTTTGCCCGCTGTGAAAAGTCCGCCGAACAGGACTGCCACAGGAGTCATAAGTTTTATAATCTCCGGGACAAAAACAAGATAGTAGTAAAAAATTGTACCACCGGGAACGCTGTTATCAATAAAGTCGTCCAGATTTTCCATCATATCTATGACGAGAAAGAGAAGTGTAAAAGCAAGCAGCCCGAATAATACTGATCTGATAAACTGCAGAATCAGGTATCTGTCAAGAATTTTCACTGGTCTGCTCTCCTTCGCCTCTCATGCTTTTCGGTAAAAATCTTTTTAAGAATGAAAAATCCAGTGTCAGTGTTTCTCTGCGTGATCTGTAAAGCAAATACAGAGCTGCCCCCATAAGCACAAAGTTAGCAGTCCACATTCCCCAGAATGGGGTGACAATATTACGGTCGGCAAGTTTTTCACCGCCTATCAGGAAAGCCCAGTAAATAAGGAAAAAGAATAGGCTTATTGATGCCGCCATACCAAACCCACCCTTACGAGTCATAACTCCGAGAGGAGCCCCCAGAAGCACAAAAATAAGGCATGCTGCGGGTATTGAGTATTTTTTATAAATTTCAACCAGGTAGCTGTTTATCTCTGATTCAACATAAGCCGATCTCATAGCTGCAGAAATCAGTACGTTTTTAATATCCTTTACGCGGTTAATTGTTCTTTCATAGGCAATTTGGGTGCTGATTGAGGGTGGATTGTAATCAGGGGCAAGGCTGTCGCCAAAGAAATACTTCTGCACCTGATTATCATAATCAACGTCATATCCTGCGTTGTTGACCCTCATGCTGTCAACTCTTTTCTGCAGGTCGGCAGCGCTGAGCTCCCTCTCAGACCTGTGACCGTCTTCAATGCTCTGAAAACTGAACCTGTCTGCATTCATCAGAATGCGGTGATTCTTAAAGATAAGTTTTCTGTAAAGAACTGATTCGCCTGAGCTGTTTTCATGTATTTCTCCCTCTTCAAGATCCATGACAAGTTTTGATTTATCGGGTGTGAAATAAAGGTAACCTTTTTTAGCGGTTACTATATTAACCTTAACGGGATTGTTATAGTCATAAATAGTCAGGTTTAGAAGCAGATTTTTTTCCCTGTTTATATCCCTGGAAAGTATCGCATAATTGGTTATATCCATCATGAAGACATTCGGCACTATTGAAAGCACAGGTTTTTGCTGAGATATCTCCCAGGTAAGATTTTTTGTCTTATGATTTGCATCGGGCAATATATTATTGTTAAAATATATCAGAAACGTTATAAGACCCGCTGCAAAAATTGCCGGACCGATAAGCATTCTGTTGATACTCACGCCGGCTGCCTTCAGGATAGTAATCTCATTGTTCTGAGACATTCCCCCGAAAGCCATAAGGGTTGCCACAAGAACTGACATAGGAACCACAAGAACAACCATCCACGCAAGATTGTATCCGATAAGCTGAATAATTACCAGAGTATCAAGACCCTTGCCCACAAGCTGATCGGCAAAACGCATCAGAAACTGAAGTACGAATATTGAGATCAGTGAAAAACAGGAAAAAAAGAAAGGAATCAGCAGATTTCGTAATATATAAAGGGGTACTATCATCCGGATAAAATATTATTTAATTAACAAAGTTACTGATTTTTAGCCCTTAATGAAATTTAAATTTATTAAATTATAAGTCATGATGATTCAAATTTAGGCATGCTCTCTTCAATAAAAAGTAAGTATTTAATATCATTTCTCATCCTGATCGCTTCTTCAGTTTATATTTCATGCGGCGGCACTAAGAAAGATATTTATTTAGACGCAAGTTATCCGAGATGGTTGAAGTCCGATAATGTTATCCCTGCCCAGACTTCGGGTATTACATTTATAGGTTCCCGGGGCTCTGAAGATGAATACCTTATATGTGATGATATCGGCAAAATACACAGATTATTCATCGTAAATGACACCGTTTTCAGACTTGAGACCATAGCATTTTCTCCGGAGACGGATTCATTTCTTGCAAAATTACCCAAAAAAGATTTTGAAGAGATCTTTTATGATAAGTACTCAGGAAGGATATATTTATCAATTGAAGGAAACGGTATATATGTCAGGAGAGACTGTGGTATTTATGAAATAAAATTCACCGGGGATGACATACACGGAAATGAGATATCTGAAATAAAGCCGACTTCAATAAATAAAGAAGAGTCTCTTTTCCGCTACACAAAAAGCAATATAGGTTTTGAGGGGGGAGCGGTTGACGAATATTATATTTATCTTGGAATTGAATCAATTTCTGAAGATCTGCTCACATCTCTCGAATCAGAAATTTACATAATCGATAAAAAAACTTCCGGGCTTCTTAAGACAATTAACACGCGGGAGTATGGTATAAGAACCATAAGCGGGCTTTTCAGGCAAGAAGATCTTCTTTGGGGTATTGATAGAAATGACAGAAAAATATTTTTCCTGAGGCTTGATACGGAGCTCAATATCACAGAAGTTAAAAAATTTCCTCTTGATAATGTGATTCCCGGCTACAGGAAATTTAAGTATGTTGCTGCCATTGAGTCAGTTACAATTAATGATAAGGGCGGAATGTTTCTTGTTGATGATCCCTGGACTGTGAACTATGTGCCTGATGATAAAGTCCTTGGGGAGCTTGATACAGAAACAGCCGGCAATTTCCGGAAATTTGTTCCGGTTATTTACAGATATAATATAAAATAATGAGGTAAGCAATGAAATTTGAAGAATATGTAAATCAGAATTTTGACCGTTATATTCAGGAAATGACAGAGATGCTAAGAATTCCCAGTATCAGTACTCTTGATGAAAATAAAGAAGATATGATAAAGTGTGCTGAATATGTTGCAGGAAAACTGAAAGAAGCAGGGTTAAACAAAGTTGAAATTTTCCCTACAAAGAGGCATCCTGTTGTCTATGGTGAATGGCTTGGTGCAAAGGGGAAACCGACCGTACTCATATACGGACATTATGACGTGCAGCCTGTTGATCCTGTTGATTTATGGGACAGCCCGCCTTTTGAACCTGTAATTAAGAACGGGAAAATTTATGCCCGGGGAGCCACAGATGATAAAGGACAGGTTTTTGCGCATGTCAAAAGTGTTGAAGCACTCTTAAAAACTACCGGCAGTCTTCCCGTTAACGTTAAATTTATCATTGAAGGCGAAGAGGAAATCGGAAGCCCTAATCTGGCTCCTTTCATAAAAAGCAACAAAAAACTGCTTAAAGCAGATGCCGTAATGATTTCGGATACTGCACTCTATGCCCCGGGACAGCCGACAATCTGCTACGGCCTCAGAGGGCTTTGCTACATGGAAGTTGAGGTTACAGGTCCCAACAGAGACCTCCACTCAGGCACATACGGCGGAGCGGTTGCAAACCCTATAAACATTCTGGCAGATATCATCTCAAAACTGCATGATAAAAACAGAAAAGTTGCAATTCCCGGATTTTACGACGATGTGGTTAAACCCACAAAGAAAGAGCGTGATAACTTTAAACTGCTTGAACATTCAGACGTCAAATATGCAAAGGAACTTGACGTGGCCGAACTTCTCGGCGAAAAAGGATTCACTACTATTGAAAGAACCGGTATCAGACCCACCCTTGACTGTAATGGTATCTGGGGAGGTTTCACTGGAGCAGGTGCAAAAACAGTTATACCCTCAAAAGCATCTGCTAAAATCAGTATGCGCCTGGTGCCAAATCAGGATCCTGAAAAAATCGCAAAGCTTTTCACGGCACATATTAATAATCTGGCTCCGAAATCGGTTAAAGTTAAAGTCACTTCACTGCACGGTGCAGATGCAGCAATGGCACCTATTGACTCAAAGGCTGTAAAGGCAGCATCGGCAGCAATGGAGAAAGCTTTTGGCAAAAAGACGGTTTTCACGAGAGAAGGAGGCAGTATTCCCGTGGTTGCTTTATTTGCAAAGGAATTAAAAGCTCCATCGGTTTTAATGGGTATCGGTCTGAATACGGAGAACCTTCACTCACCAAATGAACATTTTAACCTTAATCATTTTAAGCTCGGCGTATTAAGTTCAGGATACTTTTTTGAAGAACTCTCAAAGTAAGGAAATATGGAAAAGAATGTTTGGATAATAATTGTTGTGATTATTCTGGCTGTGATAATTCTCTCGGGAGGTCTCTATTATTTTGGTGTATTCAATAGCGGCCCCGCTGAAGATCCCTCAAAGGTGCAGGGGGATGATGTAGCTTATGATACCCGGAAAGATCTTTCCATTCAGGAATACAACATACAGCAGCGGAAAAAGTACAATAAAAAACGTACTGACTGTGATACCATAGCTCTTATGGAGTATATTCTGAGTAAATACCCTGACGGTACATACCTCATGATGGAGGATGTGGCTACAAATAATCCGATTCCTAATGCTGCCGTCATTTATCAGAAAGATGCCCAGGGAGATATTGTTTACGCTCTGATAGTCAAATCCAGAAAAGACTCGGTTAATCAGCGTGTGGTTGATATCAAAAACCTTACAGGTTATGATGCCAGCTTCACAGATCTTGACAGTACAAGGCTTGGTCTGGGGCTGTTTTTTGTTGAAGCTTTCAGATGCACGGGTAATGATTTTAAACTGATCTGGTCAAAAGAGATTCCTTCTCACGGCGGGTTCTATAAAATGGAACTGCAGAACTGGGCACCCAGGAATGTACCCTATATAAGAGTCCGTTTTCTTGATGCAATAAGAGGCGGTCATGTTGATTATAACCTCTTTCAGGTTAATGGTACCGATAGCATACCGCACCTGATTCAGAATTATGAGAATCTGCGTCAGAAAAACAGAATGATTGCCGGCAATGAGGATAAAATCCCCGATTTCTATGAATATGTTTATATTTATAAGGAAAGCTACGAAACACTGCAGCAGATCACACTGATTGATTCCATTCTGTATATCTGGAAAGATACCGCATATATAAACACACGTAATCCAAAATATTTCAGATATTTCTGATTTTTTAACGGGGAGGTTTGATTGAACCTCCCCGTGTCATTTCTTTGTTACTAGTCTGAAATATAATTTATTATTAAGACCTTTTCAGATGAACAGAAGCATAAAATACTACTTATCACCCGAAAATAACACCGTGCTTAAACTTACAGGCGCAGATTCTCTCGATCTCATGCACAGAATCAGCACAAATGATCTTCGCGGTCTGAAAGACGGTACCTTCATAGAAACAATTTTCACAACCGAAAAAGGCAGAATAGTTGATCTCGTTCAGGTCTGCATGCTGAACGGGGATTTTTTTATCACAGGCCACCCGGGAAAAGCGCAGGCCCTTCAAAACTGGCTCAGGAAATTTATCATTGCAGACGATGTTTCAGTCGAGATTCTAAATAACTACAGAATAGCTGAAATCTTTACACAATCCGGTAATCAGGATTTTGAACAGGATAATAACATAATACACCCTCACCACGATAAAAAATCTTTCTTGTTTTCCCCCGGTAAAGGAAGAATGCGACTGGTTTATCATGCCGATGACCAGACGGCCGCATCAGATTATCTCTTAGGGAAAGGGTATAATCAGGCTTCCGAAAGCATGTTTGTAAAATTCCGTGTTGAAAATATGATACCTTGGTCCGCAGAGCTGGGTGAGGAATTCAATCCCCATGAAGTCGGAATAATTGACCGTGTAAATTTCAGAAAGGGATGTTATATCGGGCAGGAGGTTATTGCCAGGATTGAAACCTATGGTAAAGTTCAGAAAGTTATAAAGAAAGTTACAGTGAGTGAACCCGTAAATTCTGATCTGCCTCTCAAACTTATTGACCATGAAAATAAAGACGCAGGGTTTCTGACATCATGGGTATTGAACGAAAGTAATAATTCATACGTTGGCCTTGGAGTGATCAGAAAAGCATATCTTGAACAGGGCACGAAGCTCTCTGCTGCTGATGGTAGTAATTTAATAATTGAAGTAAGGTAAAAACTGATAAAATGATGAAAATCTATACAAAGACGGGTGATAAAGGCGAGACAAGTTTATTCAACGGAAAGAGAGTTAAGAAAGATAATATCAGAATTGATTCTTACGGAACGGTTGATGAACTTAATTCATTCATCGGTCTGGCTATGACCGAGGTGAAAAGTCCTGAAGTGAATAAGCTGCTTTCTGAAATTCAGAATACTCTTTTTACCTGCGGTTCTGACCTTGCAACCCCGCTTGAGTATAAAAACGGAAGATTTACAATTCCGAGAATCTCTGAAGAAGATTACAAAAAACTGGAAAACTGGATAGATTTCTTCTCTGATAAGTTAGAAGAGCTAAGGAACTTTATTCTGCCGGGCGGGTCTAAAGGAGCATCAGTACTTCATGTCTGCAGAACTGTATGCCGCAAAGCCGAAAGACTTGTGGTAACTCTGCAGGGTACCGAGGAGATAAACGGAAATATTGTTATATTTCTCAACAGACTTTCAGACTTGTTCTTTGTACTGGCAAGATTTGAAAACAGCTTCAATAATGTTGAAGACCATAAATGGAATTCAAACTCTTAATCAGGGGGTGAAAGTGGCTTCGACGGGGTTAATGGAGCGTCGAACTGCATATCGTGGTTACCGCAGATATGTCACGATAAAAAGGCGGTAAAATAATAACTGGCGAATCTAATTACGCCTTAGCTGCTTAATTAAATAGCAGCTCGTTCTGCAGCATCCCTTCCGTCGGATGTTGCCAGAGCGTCGCTTTGACGGAATAGCCGAGTCGAGATTACGGGTAGACAGAGCGAAAAACTTAACCGTATTAACCCTGAATATCCTGTCTGACGGAGCTTCGGGGGGAGAATCAATAGACAGACTAAATATGTAGATGTTCGGTGAAACTTAATTTCGGACGCGGGTTCAACTCCCGCCACCTCCACAAAATCAGTGACGTCAGTGTCAATAACTTAACTTCGGACGCGGGTTCTGCCGAAGGCATCCCTTTGGGAAACTCCCGCCACCTCCACAAAATCAGTGACGTCAGTGTCAACAGCCCGCCTTCGGTGGATCAGTATCCGCAGTGACAACAACTTTACTTCGGACGCGGGTTCTGCCGAAGGCATCCCTTTGGGAAACTCCCGCCACCTCC
>CAYPMQ010000037.1:0-6020 GCA_964411625.1 uncultured Ignavibacteriaceae bacterium | reverse complement strand
TTCTGCCGAAGGCATCCCTTTGGGAAACTCCCGCCACCTCCACTAAATCAGTGACATCAGTGTCAACAGCCCGCCTTCGGTGGATCAGTATCCGCAGTGACAACAACTTAACTTCGGACGCGGGTTCTGCCGAAGGCATCCCTTTGGGAAACTCCCGACTGCACACTTTATGCTTACTCTGTTAATATATAATTCTCTGAAAGCATTCCTGCACAGAGCGGCAGCAGAAAGGGTGATGATCCCTTTTTCCGATAATCAGACGAGAGCCGGATACCAATCTCACATTTTTTTTGAAGTTGTCTTTTGATTTTATACTTATTAGCCCGCAGAGAATTCCTTTATAAAATACGGAAAAAACATCCTCTCTTATTTCGGCAGGCATATCCCACGTAAAACTGATAAATCGATCTGTGTCATCAACAGATGTGGTAAGTTTGACAACTGGCAGCCATCTGCCAAGATACTCTCACTGTGAGTCAATTAAATTAAAAATTTCAGAGGCGTCCTTCCGGGAAATACTGCCGGGTGTGATCTCATCTTAAATACGGATTTCCATAAAGATGTGTTTTAAATGGTGGTGATAAACATCTGCTGTTTCTTTAATTTTCAGATTCAAATTACAGGAAAAACTATGAAAATACCAATTTATATGGCTGATGCCTTTACCGGGAATTTGTTTGGAGGGAATCCTGCCGCAATCTGTCCGCTGACCAAATCATTGCCTGAAGATCTGATGCAGAAAATTGCCGCAGAGAACAACCTTTCAGAAACGGCTTTTATCACTCCCGGCGGAGAAAGACACAATATAAGATGGTTCACACCAAAGGTGGAAGTTGCTCTCTGCGGCCATGCAACACTCGCCTCTGCTCACATCCTTTTCAATGAACTTAATTTCCCGGGGGATAAAGTGGAATTTACTTCAAAAAGCGGGGTGCTCGGTGTGTTAAAACAGGGGAATATGCTGACGCTTAATTTCCCTGCGGATGAGCCTCAGGAGGCCCCGGCACCTGAAGGACTTATTGATGCTATCGGCAGGCAGCCGGTTAAAGTGCTTAAAGGCAGGACAGATTATCTCCTGATTTACAGTGAAGAAGCTGATATCATGAAACTGAGACCTGATTTTCAGAAACTCCTTAAAGTTGAATGCAGGGGAGTAATCTGTACTGCCCCGGGAAAAGAATCAGATTTTGTTTCACGCTTTTTTGCACCGGCAGCAGGTGTTAATGAAGATCCTGTGACAGGCTCTGCTCATACAACCCTGACTCCATACTGGAGCAGACGATTAGGAAAAACTGAACTTAAGGCCATTCAACTCTCTGAGAGAAGAGGAGCGCTATTATGCAGATTTGAAGGCGACAGGGTTTTTATCTCAGGCAGGTGCATCACATATCTGCGCGGTGAGATAGAGGTCTTATAAATCATTTGAAAAATTATCAGCCATGACCTGCAAAAAAAAAAGCGGAGTTTTAAGGCTCCGCTTTTTCTTCAGTAAACACTCTGAAAATTACTTAAGCAGTGTCATCTTCTTTGTAACAACGTTACTGCCTGCTTCAAGTCTGTAAACATAAGTTCCGCTGGGGAGGTTTGCAGCATTAAATGCAACTGCATAGCTTCCAGCAGTTCTGAGTTCACTGTTTATAAGAGTGGCCACTTCCTCACCGGTCATTGAGAAAACTTTCAGTGAAACTTCTGAATCGGTAGCAAGGCTGAAACGGATTGTTGTAACCGGGTTGAAAGGATTCGGGTAGTTCTGCCCGAGTGTGAAAGCGAACGGAGTATTCAGATCAACTTCAATAACCTGAGAAACAGCAAATGAGCCATCAAGATCAATCTGTTTCAGTCTGTAAGAATAAACTCCTGATGTTAAGTTTTCATCAGTGAATGTATAAGTGGTTCTTTCGGTTGAATTGATTTTTCCTTTTGCAAATCCTATTTTTTCAAACTGGCCGTTTGCGGTTTTTCTTTCAATGTCAAATCCGTAGTTGTTTGTTTCTGAAGCTGTTACCCAAGTAAGGTTTACTTTGTTATCAGAGACTGATGCCGAGAATGAACTGAGTTCAACGGGAATTATACCTGTTTTATCTATAATCACGAGAGGAGCAACAAGGCCTGTCCCTTCACCATAAACAACCTCAAGAGCGGGTTCGTTATCAACATTGCCGATCGCAATGTGCATCCAGCGTCCTGTGGTGGTTGCAGTATAGTTTGTATCGATAATTTGGGTGGCGTAGCTTGCTGAAGTATCAATAGCACCGCCAAGGTAATTAAGCATTGTAATATTTGCTGTTGGTACACTACCTCTTGATCCCATAACAAAATCAATTTTACCATCTCCGGTTACATCACCGGCTTTAGCACCCATCAAAATTCCTGTTGATGATACATGAGCAGTCATATTGCCGATTGATTTTACCGTAACAACAGTGTCGTTTGTCAGTGTAAGCAGATAGACATTTCTATTGCTGGTTGTTGATGATGAGGTTCCGCTGGCAACCAAAACTTCTTTTGTATTATCATTATTGATGTCAACGACTGCTGCAGAGTTCCAGCTTCCGTTAGGAATTGAAGCTGTTGTGGCATGAAGGGTATAGGCTCCGTTGGCAAATCTGAGAACGGATATATTTCCGGTCTGGGGAATGCAGATTGCTTTATTATCAATCAGTGCAAGATCATAATAAACGGTGGTTCCTCCTCCGGTGAACTCCATTGTCCAGATTTCACTTCCGTTGCCGTTATTCGGGACATCACTTACAGACATAACGCCAATATTGTTACCGCCTGTGGTTACTGCTCTTGAAACAAATACGATCTCTTTAGTATTATCTCCGTCAATGTCATGAACAAACCACCTGAAAGGTCTCCAGTTATAAAGTTGCTGGTCGGTCATTGTCCATTTTGCGTTGGGGAGGAAATTGCCCGAAACATTTGGATCCGGAATGCCAAGATTTTCCTGGCCGGGGTTCTGTTCAAATACAACAACTCTCCAGGGATTCTCATTTCCGGCTTCGGTAAAATTCACGGGTCCCCAAATTATTTCCTGGCGGCCGTCATTATCCAGGTCGCCTGAAGTCAGCGCCGGCCATGTATTCTGTTTCGGAATGGGGAGCACCGCCTTCCATACCTGCTGCCATTGGCTTACTTCATCAAATTCAAATTTATAGATTGTTGGAATCAGTTCTGCACCCGTATCGGTCCAGTTATTGTTAACAGCGTAAATTTCTTTTCTGCCATCACCATCAAGATCGAGCCCTGCAAGCACATTGCCAAAACTCGCATTTTCAGGTGCCGGAAGGGGGATGTTGCCGATTCTGACAAAAGGCTGGGCAAATAATGAAATATCAAGGAGTGCCAGGCAGAATAATGCCGCGGCTATGCAGCTAGTTTTTTTCATAACACCTCTCACAAATTATTAGTTATGATATGTTGTATTAATTTTCTTTGGCGGCAGACGATTTCCTTTCACCGCCGTTAAAATTTCCAAAGAGACTGAAGCTTAAAAATAAATTTAATCATTTTTGAGATTAATTACAATTAAGCCTTTTCCTTAACATTAGTCTATTAGCAGGTACAGGTCTGATCCGGTTGTCATGGCAGTTTAACTTCTGCATTGGGGTATAAAATTAAGATTTACACCGCCGTAATTAAGACCCATCTGCGGATATTAAATCAGGCGCTGCAATGCTTTTTTAATTTACAAGGTTAAAATTCTTAGTACCAAAACGAGTGAATTCTCCTCTTCAATATTGTAAATGATTCTCCGGTTTCTATAGGCAAGGGTAAATACCGGCTGATCTTTATCCTGCCCTTCTGCCAGGGTGATTCTTTTTCGATCAAGGTTACCAGGCTCGGTTGCAAGCTGAACACGTGCATAGTTGATCAGATCATGTCCTGTTTCCTCTTTTATCAGCAATGCAGAGGCTTCAGCCTCAGGAGAAATAAAGACTTCAAATTGTTTCGTTTCTTTTGCACCGGCCCATCCCGTCAGAGCTTCCGGGAAAGAATCTGAATAGGGAAGATAGGGTTTTATGTCAAGTACTGGAGAACCGTCAAGGATGTCAGATTCTGCGATGAAAATTTTTAACCCATCCGTTCTGAGAAGTTTAACACAGCTGAGCCCGATATGGTTAGGTCTGTGAGGAGATCGTGATGCAAAAACTCCCACTTTCTTTCCGTTATTTTTAGGCGGTGTCACCATTAGCTTCCATGAATCATTCAGGTGAAATCTGTAAACCACCCAGATCCGTGAAAAGCCGGTTAACCCCTGCAGAGCCTGCTCAAAGTTACTGCCCGGAACCAAATCAATGACTGATTCATGTTCTTTTTCAAACACCCCCTGATGCGGTGTTTCATATCTCGCTTTCAGAGGCGATCTCACATATCCTACCGGTGAGATGGTGATATTTTCTGTGATATTAAAACTCCCGGTCAAACTGAAAAGAAGGAAGAACAAACCACTCGTTTGATTTAATTTCGGAAGAGGTGGTTCTGAGCATTTTAACGGTCAGATGAACACTGGCATTATCAAGTGCTCTGTAGCTTAGACCCGGGGCAATCATCCACATTGCAATTGTGAAATCAGTTCTCTGATCTATTTTTGTAAAACTGCTTCCGGGATTAAAAAAGGGAATGTCAGTATCTTTTCTTGAAGGAGTGTACCCAAGCAGATTCTGTGAGAAATATGCCGCCTGAAAATGAAGATTGACCGGAAAATCATACGCTGTATTAAACTGGGCGGAGACAAACGGGTTTATATTCAGTGTGTTATCTCTGTCAAGATAAACTGATATATATTGTGTGCTGTTTCCGTTTATTGTCTCAACTGTTTTTACAACGGTCTGCGCATCAAAGAAGCTTTTCTGAAATCCGGCACCCAGATCGATTCTGAATGCAGCACTTCCTTTTTTGCCACCGATGCCAAACCCGACATTACCACCAATCATACTTCTGTTGTTATCATCAGAAAAGTGGATTCCACCGTAAAAGGAGAAAGAAGAAGAAGTGGCAAAATCAAGGTCAACCCCGATCATTACCGAAGGGTATGACCAGTTAAGATTTTTTTCTCTGAAAATATTTTTGATTTTCAGTGAGTCCTGAGCAGTAAGTGTTGAGTAAAAGCTTTTATCTGTGGAGGCATCAATTGATTTGTTCTGGTTGAAGATCAGTTTTGGAGAAACAGTTACTTCTCCCCCCTTTTTCTCCCTGTAAGAAAGGTGAAGAGGCGGAGTGTTAATCGGCGCTTTAACGTCAACATCACCAAGATAAAGTGTCTGCTGAATATCAATACTCGAACACGCCCCAAAGAAGAGGAGCGGAACGGAAGACAGTAATATCCGGAGGAAATGATTCATTTTCATCTCATAATTCCTTACGCTTACCATCTCAATTTAATAATAATATTATTACTCTGCTATTTATTTGAATTAACCGCAGCCGGCAATAATGTCTTCCGAAGCGGAATACCACTCAGAAAATAATCTCTTGTCTAAACACCCGTGTAATACTGATTCCGGTATCAGTAATTCTTTCAATAGGCTGCCTGATGAGTGCTGATTCTCCAGGTATCGAAAGCTGTACACAGATTTTATATTAAACCCCGGAACAAATCCCGAATATTTTCAATCCCGAAGTTTCTTTGGCATTTTCTTTTGCAGAATAATCTCCGGCAAATCGGCTTGCCGGGCATTAAAACGATCCCCGAAATCTGAGGCAGGAGTTGATTTACAATTATCATGAGGGGATAAATATTGTTTGGCACTATTGACCAGGGTATCAGTATCAGGTATCAATGCTGCTTTGCCGGCATTCAGTTCTGTGATTCAGATTTACCCGGGCACAGACTTTAGATCAGCATGAGTTGCATAAAATAGAATGATCAGCTTTGTAAAGCCCATGACAATAGCCGTTTCAAAAATCCTCACTTTATCTGAGGGCTGATCTATTGTGTTAATCAGCCTCTTTTGTCACTTAAATGTAAAAGGAAGGTAAAAAATGCCTGATTCTGAATGAAACTCTTTTTGATT
>CAYPMQ010000036.1:0-17957 GCA_964411625.1 uncultured Ignavibacteriaceae bacterium | reverse complement strand
GTTTTTTTCTTTTCAGAACTGAGCATGTGTATCAGATCTCTTATCTCTTTCATTCCCTGAGGATCAAGACCGGTTGTGGGTTCATCAAGCACAATAAGATCAGGGTTATGAAGGAGAGCCTGAGCAATACCGAGCCGCTGCTTCATTCCGTGAGAAAATGTTTTTACTTTACTCTTGGCCCTGTGCAGCAGACCTACGAGATCAAGAATCTCCTCAATTTCCTTTCTCGAGGGATTTGTACCGGAAATTTTCCCGAGGATCTCCAGATTTTTATATGCAGAGAGGTATCCGTAGAGGTCAGGTTTTTCTACAATTGCACCCACTTTCTTCAGAACCTCACTTCTGTTTTTCTGCAGTTCTTTCCCGAAAAGCTTTATTTCTCCCGAGGTGGGGAAAATCAGGGTAAGCAGCATTCTTATAGTCGTGCTTTTCCCGGCACCATTAGGTCCGAGGAAGCCAAAAACATCGCCTTTGAAAACATTAAGGCTAAGATCATTAACTGCGTAAAAGTCTTTAAACTTTTTGCAGAGATGATTTATTTCGATAACTGATTCGCTTGTCAAAATTTTCGCCTTTGGTTATGAAAAATCAACTGTGAAGCCGAGTGAAAACCGGCTGACATACTTAGTATAAAAAGCCCCGTAATAGTTCAGACCTGCATAATAAGAAGCAAAAATGCTTACTCCCGTTTGATCCCTTTCACCTATCTTAACGCCCGCCATAAGATGATTGTTCCCCGAGTAATCAGATAAACCCTGCAGACGGAGAGTATAGCTCAGAAAAAGATTCAGATTTTTGCCGAGAAAAAGCAGCCCTGTGCTGTAAAAATCTTCAAATGCGACGAATCCGTAAACGGACGACTGGCTCTGGGGTCTGACAAGAATACTGCCTGCAACTCCTATACTGAGCGTCGCACGGTTATCTGAAGATATAACGGAATTAAATGATGCAAGTTCAAAAAAATCATTTGCGTATGGTACGGGGTCTTTCCCGTCAATCCAGAATCTTGTGTTATAATCATAATAACCGTCAACAAGATGCGCGCTCCGGTGTATGAATCTTAAGCGGAGAGAATTCTCCCTGGTTTCAGTTCTGTTAATGTAGGAGAATCTGCCGCCAAAAAAACCGTCAATAGCTGCCACCTGAAGTCTGTAGTCTTTATAGCTGGTTATATCGGCGTAGGCAAAAAACTCAACTGAAGAGGTGATGAAAACATTTCCGGTGGTATCAAGATCAAATCTTACAATATCCTGGATATTTCCGACATCAACCTTGAGTTTTCCGTCTGAAGGGAACAGGGAAACACCAAAGCGGGGTTCATATTCGTAAGTTTTTATTGACAGAGCCCTGTTGTGATCCGGCAGGAACTCAAATTTCTGGGGTAATAAGCAGGCGGCCGGGTATATTGAAAAAATAATAAAGGCAATTTGGGAAGCAAAAGTCATCTTATGATACAAAATATAAACGTTAATTAAATAGTTATAAGTAAATTAGAAATTTAAACTGAAATAATTCTATAAAAAATTCCGGACTTAAATTGAGTGAAAATAAAATAATAGTAACGGCGGCTCTTCCTTATGCCAACGGGCCCATACATCTGGGGCATCTTGCCGGGGCTTATCTTCCCGCCGATATTTTTGTAAGATACCAGCGTTTAAGGGGGAGAGATATCCTTTTTATATGCGGCTCTGATGAACACGGGGTACCAATTACCATTACTGCTGATAACGAAAAAGTCACTCCTAAAGATGTAATTGACAGGTTTCATGATATAAATAAATCATCCTTTGAGAAGTTCGGGATGAGTTTTGATATCTATTCCAGAACAAGCATAGATATGCATCATGAAACTGTTAAGGAGTTTTTCCTCAATTTTTATCAGAGAGGACTTTTTACAGAAAGTAAAACTCAGCAGTTTTATGATGAAGAGAAGAAGATGTTTCTGCCCGACCGCTATGTTGAAGGGGTATGCCCCAACTGCGGCTTTGAAGGTGCAAGAAGCGATGAGTGTGAAAACTGCGGGGCGCTTTATGAACCTGGTGATCTGAAAAACCCGATTTCAAAGCTGAGCGGAAAGACTCCCGTTCTCAGAGAAACCTCTCACTGGTATTTCCCCCTGAATAATTACCAGCAGAGGCTTGAAGAATATATTAAGGATCATGATAAAAAGTACGGTTGGAAAGATAACGTTCTTCAGTACTGCAGAAGCTGGTTTAATGACGGGCTCCGTGAACGTGCTATTACAAGAGACCTTGACTGGGGTGTTAAACTCCCGATTGAAGGAGGCGAAGGCAAAGTTATTTATGTCTGGTTTGAAGCAGTACTTGGTTACATTTCAGCCACGAGAGAACTTTTTGCAAACCGTGGTGATGACGAAGGCTGGAAAGAGTACTGGCAGAACCCTGATACCCGTTACATTGCTTTTATCGGGAAAGACAATATTGTTTTTCATACAATTATGTTCCCTGCAATGCTTATGGCCTGGAATGACGGTAACGAGAGCAAGTATGTGCTTCCGGAAAACGTGCCTGCTAATGAGTTCCTTAACTTTGAAGGAAAAAAATTCTCGAAAAGCCGTAAATGGGGAATTGATGTAATTGATTTTCTGAAAGAGTTTGATGCAGATTCGCTCAGATATACTCTGGCGCTTAACCTGCCCGAGTACCGGGATACAGATTTTTCATGGGCAGATTTCCAGGCAAAACATAATAATGAACTCAGCAATATTCTCGGCAATCTCGTGAACCGTACTTTTACATTTGTTCATAAGAACTTTGAAGGTAAGGTTCCGTCAATGTATTCCTTCAATGAGATGGATAACGAGATGCTGAATCTTCTTGAAGATTATCCCGCAAAGATTGCGGGGCTCATCGAGGAGTATAAATTCAAAGATGCAACCCTTGAAATAATGAATCTGGCACGTGCCGGCAATAAATATTTCAATGATTCAGAACCATGGAAATCCATTAAAAACGATCCTGAAAGGGCTGCCACCTCACTTAATATCTGTCTGCAGACTATTTACACAATTGCCGAGCTTTTTATGCCCGTAATACCGAAAACCTCTGAGAAGATCTTCCACATGCTTAATTCAAGACCCGTGGAGTGGGAAAACAGCGGAAAAATAAACCTGGCAGAGGGGCATCAGCTAAATCCCGCCGTACTCCTTTTCACGAAAATAGAAGACGAGAAAATTGAAGAGCAGCGTAATAAGACCGCTAATCCCAACACTGACGGAAATGAAGGTGCAGAACCGCAGAATATCATCACTATTGATGACTTTTTCAAAACCGAACTGGTTGTTGCAAAGGTACTTGAAGCAGAAAAGGTTAAAGGCAGTGAAAAGCTTCTGAAACTGAAGGTCTCAACCGGTAAAGAAAGACAAATTATTTCCGGAATAGCAAAATATTACCGGCCTGAAGAGATGGTCGGTAAAAAGGTGCTGATCGTTTCAAATCTTAAACCGGCAAAAATCATGGGACTTGAATCACAGGGCATGATTTTAGCAGTTGAATCTAAGGATGGTAATATTAAAATTGTGGAGATAGATCAGAGTATTCCTGAAGGAACAAGAGCAAAATAAACTTAAACAAGGTCAGATAAATGTTAAAGCGTCTAATATTATTAACTTTTTTAATTATTGCGGTACAAACTTCTGCTCAGACCGATATCTCAAAGCTTTCAAAGAGAGTGATTTTTGCCGTTAACAGCGGTGTGCAGGAACTTGATGTCTGGATTGACCTGACAGATAAGGGGGCTGAAGTCTCTTATCTGATGGCAAATCCCGGCCTTTATCTGACCCAAAAATCGATAGAGAGAAGAAGAAAGTACGGCATAGAGATCAATATCACAGATATCCCCGTAAATCCGGCTTATGTTTCTGCACTTGAAGAAAAAGGTGCGGTTATAAGAAAAAAATCAAAGTGGCTAAACTCGGTCAGTGCGAGGATAAAGGTTTCAGATCTCAGTAAATTCACTTCTCTCGGATTTGTACGCCGTATTGAGCTTGTAGCGAAGATGAAGTCGGATAAACCAAAATCATTTCAAGAGGCAACTCCTTCATTGAACAAAAGTCAGAGCGGCGGCATAAATTCCACTCCGCAGTATAATCTTAATTATGGCGAATCGCTTGCTCAGCTTGAGATAAGCCAGATTCCTGCAGTTCATGATCTTGGTTATGCAGGCCAGGGAATCACAATTGCAATGATGGATGCGGGATTCAATAAGCTGAGCCATGAAGTTTTTGACAGCATGAATGTTGCTCATACCTGGGATTTTGTTAACAATGACCCAGATGTGGGGGATGGCGGAATGGGAAACGGAACCCATGGTACTTACACACTCTCTGCAATAGGTTCTTACAAACAGGGAGTTTTGGTTGGTCCCGCTTACAGATCAACTTACCTGCTCGCAAAAACAGAGAACACTGACACCGAAACCCCCGTTGAAGAGGATAATTGGATAGCCGCGGCAGAGTGGGCAGACAGCCTGGGTGCGGATATTACATCCACATCGCTTGTTTATCTCGACTTTGATCCCCCTTATGTTTCTTACACCTGGCAGGATATGGACGGGCACACTGCTAGAATCACGAGAGGTGCCGATCTTGCCGTTTCAAAAGGCATTGCAGTGTTTAACTCGGCGGGTAATGCCGGTTTTAATTCTGACCACAACACAATTGCTGCCCCGGCAGACGGTGACAGTGTGATCACAATCGGATCAGTCACAATTGACGGCCTCCGCTCCGGTTTCAGCAGTGTCGGTAATACAGTTGACGGACGCACAAAGCCGGATCTGATGGCACGCGGAAGCTCAGTCATCTCGGCAAGTCCCGCAAGTAACACTTCTTATACCTATACCAGCGGAACCTCGCTTAGCTGCCCGATTGCTGCAGGAGCCGGTGCTCTGCTCCTTCAGGCCAGACCGCACCTTACTCCAATAGAGCTGAGGGACGCCCTCAGAGCCAACGCCACTAATTCCAACTCCCCGAACCGTGAATATGGCTGGGGAATAATAAAACTTCTGGATGCTATAAACAACACACCTTCTTCAAATAAAGATGAGGAGCCCGCAGCACCCGGCACATTTGTTCTGAAGGGTAACTACCCCAATCCTTTTAACCCCTCAACCAAAATCAGGTTTGAAGTTAAAGAGACTATGGATCTTAAACTAGAGGTGTATAATATTTCAGGTGAGCTTACTGCAGTTCTTGCGGATCAGACTTTCTCTGCCGGAGTTTATGAGTATAATTTTAATGCTCAGGGGCTTTCTTCAGGAGTATATCTGGTAAGGCTAAGTAATTTGTCAGAAAATAAGATGCTGAAAATTACCCTTCTGAAATAACATTTGATTCTGGTAAAGAAACTTTTATCTGACTCTGCAAATCTGACACAATTTCAATTTAATTTTTTTCTGATTGTCAGTTTTGCAGAGTATTTCGCATCAATAGGGTTATTCTTTAAATATATACCTTACTATCTCCATCCACTGGTCTTTATTTTTCTTCTGATAAAAAATTTTTCAGCAGGTTATTTCGTGAACCGGATTTCAGATTCATCGGTCATAAAGTTCATGATCCCCGGTTTAATAGTAATACTGCTTGCAGTCTATTTCGGCTTTAATTTACAGTTCCCTGATTATGACCTGAAAGTTGACCGTGATGAAGCACTTGAAATAAGTGCCCGGAATCTGCTTAAGGGGGACTTTCTTTATGCAGAACAAACTCCCGCAGGAAATCCTGTGACTCCGCTGCCAGGGGCAGTAATTATTTTTCTCCCGTTCTATTTTGCGGGTGGAGTTATTGCCATGAACAGTTTAATGCTTGTGCTTCTCTTTATTTTTGCAAGTCGTTTTGCGGGCTTTAGAATCGGAGCCTTTTACATCATATTACTGGTCACTTCGCCTGTTTTTTTACACGAATGGATATTTGAGGGGGATTTAATAGCTAATACAATTTATGTTCTTTTGTTGTTCGGTCTGGTTTTTGAGCTCAAAAATGATTCTTCGATCTTGAAAAAGATAGTGTATGTATTTTTGGCAGGACTATCACTGGCATCAAGACCGGTATATTTTATTATTTTGATGCCTATTCTGTTTAGTTATAAGAGATTACCGGAATCAATCAACCTTATTATTTTATCTGCATGTATTTCAGTCCTTTTGATAGCGGGCAGTTACTCCCTGTCACCCGGCATTTTTGCGCCATTGCATGTGAGCAATTTTTTATATTCTCAATACAACCTAACCATAATTATTATCTCAATCCTGCTATTGATCTATGCATTTATCAGGAGAGATAAGGTATCTTTTTCATCATATCTGGAAACAGTTTCTGCCGGACTAATAATAGTTCTGGTCGTCCAGTCAATTTACAGGTTCATCGTTTACACACAGGAAGATATATACCTTTTCCGTGAAAGATATCCTCTCTTTTTTTTAATTCCTCTGCTCTTGTCATTGGTCATAAAACGCTTTGACTACACTGCATCAGAAAAGTAGTTCCACGGTTCTATCTCAAGAATGAATTGCGGAACCATACGATGCCATCGTATAAAAAAGGCATAATTATACGATAGCATCGTATAAAAGAATTGAAAATTATACGATAGTATCGTATATTACTCAAGTAAAACAGATTTGAGTATTGAGTATAAGATGAAACAGCTTCTCTACAGATATAATCCCTGGTGGGATGGCGGATGGAAACTTAATAACGTTTTCAACCGGGATGCTATGATTGAGAGACTTGAATCAAATTTTGATAATAAAAGCATTATTTTCCTTTCGGGTCTCCGCAGATCAGGCAAATCAACGCTGATGAAATTACTGATCAGCAGGATCATTCATAAAAAGGAAATTGCTCCTTCAAGGATTCTCTATGTCTCTGCAGATGATTACACTCTGCTAAACACCCCGCTTTCTGAAATCACAGATGAATTCAGAAAGATTCACGGTATAAGTTTCAGTGAAAAGATATATCTCTTTTTTGATGAAATCACCTATGCAAGAGATTATGAAATTCAGCTAAAGAACCTCATTGATGCGCAGAATGTAAAAATTTTTGTATCGGCCTCGAGTGCATCCCTTCTAAGGAGTGGTAAACCTTATCTTACCGGCAGAAATAAACTGATTGAGGTACAGCCTCTTAATTTTGAGGAGTATCTTGTATTTAAGGAACTGCAAAAAACACCTCCCTCAGATGAGCATTTGTTAAACCGTTATTTTGAAGATTATCTTCAGTGCGGAGGAATACCTGAATTCGTAATATCCGGTGATACTGAGTATCTGCGTGAACTGGTTGATGATATTATCATGAAAGATATTGCCGCACAGCAGAACATAAGATCAGTCTCATTACTTAAGAAATATTTTCTGCTGCTTATGGAAAGAGCAGGAAAAAACATCAGTCTTAATAAGATTGCCAATATATTAAAAATATCACCCGATACCGCAAGAAGGTACCTTAACTATTTTGAAGAAAGTTATCTGATAGATTCAGTTACTAAGTCAGGCAGAACAAACGAGATAATACTTTCTCAGAAAAAGATTTACGGAAGTGACCTCGGGATCAGAAATCTCTTCACGGGCTTCAAAGATAAGGGAAGTCTTTTTGAGAACTACGTTTACAACCGCATCAAAAAGTATAATCCTTCTTATGTGACAGAAGGAGATAATGAAATAGATTTTATCACCGAAGATAATATTCTGATTGAATGTAAATACCTCTCTGAAATGAAGGGTAAGCAGCAGGAACTGTTCAGCAGTTTTCCTGCCACGGCAAAATATGTTCTAAGGAATCATTATGATCTGGAAAAAATGCTGAAGGAAATTGATTCCGTCTGAATCGGGTTGATTGAGTTATCTGCCCTGTCCTGTGATCATGAATTACCGGATTCTGAATCAAGAATTGGGAAAAGTATCTTGCCTGATCGTTATTTCCTGATGTTGTTATAAAAAGGTTCTTTGTCTGAGAGTATAATATCATAGGCCGGGTGTTCCCCGGGCTGCCGGTTGTGTCAGACAGGTAACATGAGTGTTCCCGGAGTGTTATATTTTATATAAAAGAACTTCAAAATGAATGATCCGTCTAAGTTACTTGATTTTAAGCGTTTAGTTTAAGAAATTGTAAGTCTGAATTATTTTTTAGTGATAAAGGTAAAAAAGACACTTCAAAACCAGAATCACAAACCGTCTGATAATCCTTCATCAAATATATAGAGGTTAAATTATGTTTATTAAAAAACCGGCAATTTTATTTTCTTTATTCGCTGCTTTTCTGGTTGTTTCATGTTCAACCCCTCAGTCAGAGATTGTTGTGGCTAAATATGGTGACAAAGAAATCAGGATGGCTGAATTTGAAAAGGCTTATACCAAAAATGCCGGAGGGCTTGAGAAGGCCAAATCTGACAGTCTTTCACAGTACTCCAGATTTCTTGATTTGTTTGTAACATTTAAGATGAGGCTAAGCGAGGCAGACAATAAAGGGTATGCCGAACTCCCTGAGGTCAAAAAAGAACTGATTGATTACAAAAGAAAAGTTGGTGCCTCCTATATAATTGAAAAAGAAATGATCGAACCTGCTATCAGGGATATGTATGAGAGACGTAAAAAGGAATACAGGGTTTCTCATATCATGATCAGGCCTGATTCTGCTGATTCACCGGCACCCAGAAACCTGGCACTGGCAATTCTTGACAGCATTAAAGCAGGAAGATCATTTGAAGAATTTGTTTTACCTTACTCACAGGATGAGTACAGTAAAAAAGATGCCGGTGATATTTATTTCTTCACCAGCGGTATGGTTATCCCGGAGTTTGAAGATGCAGTTGTCAAAACAAAAGCAGGTGACGTTTATCCTGATATAGTCACAACACGCTTCGGGTATCATATAATAAAAGTAACTGAAATAAGAGACAGAGTTCCCCAGGTACGTGCAAGTCATATACTGATTGACTACACCACCGAGGACGGTAAACAGGATACGGCAGCAGCACTCGCCAAAATAAAAGAAGTTCAGCAGCTTCTGAAAGAAGGCAAAAGTTTTGAGGAGCTGGCACGTCAGTATTCTGAAGATCTCGGAACAAGAGACAATGGCGGTGACCTCAACTTCTTCGAAAGAAGATTTATGGAAAAACCTTTTGATGAGGCTTCATTCAATCTTAAAAAAGGGGAGGTTTCTGATATCATTCAGACCGTTTACGGATATCACCTGATCAAGGTAACCGATACCAAACCCATGCCCTCATTTGATGAAGAAAAAGAGAACCTTAAAAGACTCTACAGACAGCTCAGGTATCCTAATGAATACGCTGCCCTCCAGAAAGAGCTTCTCGCAAAATACGGTTATTCAATAGATTCTGCCGTTGAAAATGAACTTGCCACACTTTGTGCTGATACCGTAACCATTAATGCTCATTACATGAAAATGGATTGGCGTGATCAGATAAAGGACAAAATACTTTTCACGGTTTCAAATACAGAGCAGGTGAGTGTTGATTCACTCATGAACTTCCTCTCA
The DNA here is from genome assembly GCA_964411625.1 of uncultured Ignavibacteriaceae bacterium. Taxonomy (GTDB): domain Bacteria; phylum Bacteroidota; class Ignavibacteria; order Ignavibacteriales; family Ignavibacteriaceae; genus JABWCA01. The sequence goes on along the minus strand of CAYPMQ010000036.1, from coordinate 8,440 downwards.
AAGAGATTTGAATTCCTCCAGAGACCAATCAACAAAGCTCTTATTGAAGAAGGTGTTAACAAACTTGCTTCAGAGCTTATACTCGAAGTTGACGCCCTTTATCTGGATCAGAGAAACGAAGAGTTTGCCGCTCTGATGAGTGATTATAAAAACGGCGTCTTTATATTCAGACTGCTTGAAGAGGAAATCTGGAATAAAATTAAACCGGACAGCCTTACCCTCCTGGCCCATTATGAAAAAACCAGGGATAATTACAGGTGGAATGACAGAGTTCAGTATATGGAAATCTATTCCAAGTCCGATTCACTGATTAATGTTTACTACGAGCAGCTCAAAGCAGGTGTTCCTTTTGATACACTTGCACTCAAGTTTACCGAAAGACAGGGGCAAAGAACTAAAACAGGAAAAACCGGTCTTGTGGAAGTATCATCATCCAATCCTGCAAAGGTTGCTTACTCACTTTCAAAAGAGGGTGATTATTCCGCACCTTTTACCGATGAGCAGGGGCACTGTATTGTTATGCTGGTTAAAAAAGATCCTTCTAGAATCAAAACATTCGATGAAGCCAAACCGGATGTTATGGGAAATTATCAGGATATTGAAACAAAAAGACTTGAAGACGAGTATGCAAAATATCTGAAAAATAAATATAACCCGGAATATTTCTACGAAAATCTTAAACATGCATATAAAGCCGAAGTTAAATAAAGGTTTTATATTATTGCCGGTATTGTTTCTTGCGGGCTGTTCAAATGAGCAGCCCAATGGGAAATATATTGCAAGGGTTGATAATTCATACCTGTATGAAAAGGATTATATGGGTGAACTTGATACTCTTAAGATTAATAATACCGTGAGAGATGAGTATATACGCAACTGGATTGACAGGGAGATTCTTTTCCTTGAAGCGGCTAAGGAGGGGCTGAATGACGATGAAGAATTTAAAAGGCTTCTTAAAAAAGCTGAAAAAGAAATTGCCTCCATTCTTTTCGTGAATAAGCTGACATCCCGTGTTGAAATGAGCATTACCGATGAAGACCTAATTAAATATTACAAGGAAAACGGTGAAACATTCAGGGTTCAGCAGAGGGGATTTGTACTGAATATTGCCGCATTTAAAAGTTTTAATACTGCAGTTAATTTTTACTACTCCACGCTTGAAAAAGGCTGGGAACTGTCATCATCTGACTTTGATGCAAATTCCGAAAAAAGATATATCATTCTTAACGATTTTCAGTATGAGTATGAACTGCAATCGGGGAGTCTCCTGAGGGTATGCAGGGAACTTATAAGCGGTGAGACAAGTCCGATAATTAAGATCAGCGAAAATGAGTATGTGCTGCTGCAGATGGTCGAGCAGGTTGAAAAAGGTAAAGTTCCTCCTTTTGAATCAATAAAAGAGGAAGTGGGTCTGAATTATTACAATGTTCGGAAGCGGGAAATACTCGAGGAATTCTTTGCAAAAGCATACACTAGATATGAAATTGAAATAAAAAAGTGAAAAAATGAAAAATGTTTTAGTAGTCATAATACTGTTTTACGGGTCTCTGTTTGCTCAGGATGTTCTTGACAGAGTGGTTGCCGTTGTTGATAATGAAGTTATTCTGCAGAGTGAACTCGATTTCAGGGTTCAGTTAGAAGCTGCAAAATTTAAAGTTAACCCTGATTCACCTGAGCTGAAATCCAGGATTCTTGATCAGATGATAACAGAAAAGCTGTTTTATGCTCAGTCTATTCTTGACTCAATAATAGTTTCGGCAACTGAAATTAACGGTCAGGTTGACTATCAGATTCAGTATCTTTTACAGCAGTATGGCTCAAAAGAAAATCTGGAAAAACTTTACGGACGCTCACTTGAGAAGATAAAAAGGGAACTCAGACCTGAGGTTGAGAAGCAGATCATGGTAAAGAGACTGCGTGAAAAGAAGTTCGGTCAAATTGAAGCTTCGAGGAGACAGGTTGAAGAGTTTTTTTACAAATTCAAAGACAGCCTTGGTACAATTCCCGAAAAAGTAAAAATTGCCCACATATACAAAAATCCAAGAATGTCTGACCGTCTTAAGGCAAAAGCTTATGAACTGGCCGGCACACTTCTTGACTCCATTAAAAGGGGGGGTGATTTTGCAGACCTGGCTAAGAAATTCTCGGAGGATCCCGGTTCGGCAGCGCAGGGCGGTGATCTGGGTTTTGTCAAGAGGGGCGTCTTTTATCCTGAGTTTGAATCGGCAGCATTTGCATTAAATGAGGGAGAACTTTCGGGGGTTGTTGAGTCACCGGTGGGATTCCACATCATACAATTGCTTGAAAAAAGGGGTGAATCAATTCATACGAGACACATTCTGGTAAAAGTGAAGGCAGATAATGATACTGACCTTGATCTTATAACATTCCTGAGTGATCTGAGAGATTCCATTCTTCTTAATGAAAATACTTTTGAACACTACGCCGTACTTTACAGCGATGACAAAGCTACATCCGTTTTCGGCGGTGTGCTCGGAACATACTATATAGACCGTCTTGATAAGGAACTGCTCTCAACGGTTTCAAAGCTGAAACAGGGTGAGATCAGTGCTCCCAAACGCATTGATTACTCGGCTGATAATTACGGTTATCACATTGTAAAGCTTTTAGAAAGAATTCCTCAGCATAAACCGGATCTTGAGCTTGACTATGACGAACTTAAAAACCTTACAGTGATGTATCTGCAGGATGAGATGGAAAAGAATTGGCTGGAAGAGATCAGGCAGAATGTATTTTGGGAAATTAAACTTTAAGAGGTCCATTTGAAGCTCCCTTCTGATGAAGTTGAATTAGTTAAAGAGTTAAACCGGTATTACAAGGAGATTAAAAAAGAGATCGCGAAAGTAATTGTAGGGCAGGAACAAGTTATTGACCAGTTGCTGATCTCACTGCTTTCACGGGGGCACTGTCTTCTGGTTGGGGTTCCGGGGCTTGCAAAAACACTTCTGATAAAAACAGTGGCCGAGGTCATAGCGCTGAAATTCGGCAGGATTCAGTTTACCCCTGATCTAATGCCGAGTGATATAACAGGTACCGAGATAATTGATGAAGATCCTTCAACAGGCAGAAGACAGTTCAGGTTTATACAGGGGCCTATTTTCGCCAATATCATTCTTGCAGACGAAATAAACAGGACCCCGCCCAAAACCCAGGCAGCTCTTCTTGAGGCAATGCAGGAACACAGGGTTACCGTTGCAGGAAAAACATACCGGCTTGAAGAGCCATTCTTCGTGCTAGCCACCCAAAATCCCATAGAACAGGAAGGAACATACTCCCTGCCTGAAGCCCAGCTTGACCGTTTTATGTTTAATCTTTGGCTTGATTACCCCTCGCTGGAAGAAGAGCGTGAAATCGTGAAATCTACCACAGGGCAGACCGGTGAAAAACCAAAACACGTTATTGATGCCGAAAGTATCGTGACATTCCAGAATCTGGTTCGTCTCGTACCGGTGGCAGATAATGTTATAGACTATGCAACCAGAGTTGTTCATTCCACAAGGAGAGGCAGTACAAATAAACTAATCAAAGATTATGTAAGATGGGGTGCAGGTCCTCGTGCATCACAGTATCTCATACTCGCCGCAAAAACAAAAGCAGTTCTGGAAGGAAGGTACACCCCTGATATGGATGACGTCAAATCAGTTCTCGTTCCCGTGCTGCGCCACAGAATAATTGTTAATTTCAATGCAGAGGCTGAAGGAATAGGGTCAGAATATATAATCAGACAGCTTGCAGATATGATTTAATCATATATTTGTATTCAAGGTATGAAAAAATACCTTATATTTAAAAGTTAATCTGTCTGATTTATTTTACCCGCTTGGGTTAAACCTTTAATCCTTTATTTTAATTAAAATGTCTCTCAGAAATTAAGCGCCATGGTCACAACTCTATTTAAGTTTTTGCAGGGCCTCCACAAACTGAAGGAAATAAGCCGTAAATTCCCCGCAGAGTTCTCGGATAATCTTTGTGAATTTCTGGTTGAAGAACTCGATATCTACTCATCAGTTTTTTTTGGCGTTGAAGATGAAAAGCTGGTTGTTCTTGGTAAATCAGTTAATGCGAGAAAGTCTTTCGGGAAATCGGAATCATATAAATGCTCCAAATGCAAACTCATAAGCGGAGCAATCACCCCGGGTAAACATTATTACAGTGATGACAATTGTGACCTGAAGTCATCAAATTTCCTGCTTCATGAAATCTGTCTTCTTGTTGATGACGGTGCAGGTAAAAAATACCTCCTGAAACTTACTCAGAATACGCCCTTTACAACAATTGACGGTGAAAACCTCAACCTCCTGAGTTATTTCCTTGCTGATTATTTAAGGGCCACTTTCCCCGGTGCAAGATCCGCCGGAATAAATTTTGCAAATGTGATTTCAGACCTTGCCAATGAACTGCGCACCCCCCTGAACAGTATTTCAGGGTTCGGGTCACTTCTGCTGAATGATAAACTGAGTGACTTTCAGATTGAATATGTTAAATCAATAAAAGACAACGCACAGAAACTTCAGCTTCTGGTAAGCGACCTGTTAGAGCTGTCCAAAATTGATTCGGGCAGTGTTGATCTTGGTGAGCATAATGTAAATCTGACTGCGGCAATTGAGGACGTTCTCCGTAACTTTACTGATAAGCCTGATACTGTATTGTTCACTCCTGAATTTGTTATTTCTCAGAGTGCGGCAAACTCTGTATCGCTTGACTCCCGGAAACTCAGAATAATTCTCTTAAATATTCTTACCCTGTTTGTTGCAGAAAAAGCTGATGGCGCGGTAAAAATTGAAGTTAATCCCGTTTCGGAGGCGGGTCTTCAGTTTATCCTGAAAGCTCCGTCTCTCTCTATTCCTCCTCAGAGACTGAACAATATTTTCAGGGTTTATATTAATGAGGATAAAAAGGCAGTCAACCATTCCCCGCTTCTCATGAACATCGTTAAGAGATATGTTGAGATGCTTGAAGGTACGGTTGAAATATCATCAAATCCGATCCAGGGAACCGAAGTCAGATTCACTGTTAAACATCAGACTCTTTCTGCTATTGAACATACCATATCTGCGCTTCCCAAACCGGCTGCAAAAAACAAAGTTCTTGTTATAGAAGATGATTATGCCACCTCAAAACTCCTCAGCAATTATCTTACAAAGTGGGGATACGATCCTCAGATTGTAAACTCAGGCCACAAAGCCCTTGAAGACCTTGAAAAAGGTGATTACCTGGCAGTTATAACCAATTTGGTCCTGCCGGATATCAACGGACTTGAACTTCTAAAGAAGATCAGGGAAAACCAGAAAACAAAGCATACTCCCGTAATTGCATGCTCAGTGGAGGCTGATCAACAAAAAGCGTTTCTAATGGGTGCCGTTGAGTATTTTGTGAAGCCTATAAGTTATAAAGACCTTGTGGAAGTTCTTACCAGCTATAAGCTCAAGAAAAACTCAAACGTACTTTGTGTTGATGACGATATTAATATGCTTAATCTCCTCAAAGATGCCATACAATCTGTCGGTTTTAATCCCGTTTACCATAATGATTCAACTAAAGTTCTGGAGAATATCAGAGGCATGGATCTCGATCTTGCAATCATAGATCTTGATATGCCGGGAATGAATGGTTTTGAGCTGATTAAGGCTATTAAATCAGAAGTTGAGTTTACCAATCTTCCTATAGTGATTTACACCGGTAAAGAGAATTTTGATGAGGATCTTGCAAAGATTGACGGGTTGTTTTCTGAACTGCTCAGTAAACGAAGCACCAAAATTGAAGAACTTGCACAGACCATAAGTCAGATGGTTAACCGTTATGAGGAGCCTACAAAGCCTTCAGAAATGGCTAAAGCAGAAGAAACGGATGCCGCCAAAATACTTCTTGTTGAAGATTACAAACACTCTCAGATAATTGTTACAAGACTCCTTAAGAAAAACGGATTCAACTTCGTTAATGTGGTTGAAAACGGCCAGGAAGCTGTTGAGAGTGCGCAGAAGATGCAGTATGATCTCATCCTAATGGATATGCAGATGCCTGTTATGAACGGCTTTGAGGCTACTGAAAGAATCAGGCAGATGATCAATTATAAAGATACTCCCATTATAGCCCTTACTGCCTTCGCAATGAAAGGAGATAAGGAGAAATGTATTGAGGCCGGAGCCACAGATTACATCCCCAAACCAATCGATAGTCATGACTTTATCGAAAAGGTGAAATTCTACACAAAAAAACTATAACCATTTTGTTTAATCCGGACAGAGTAAATGATCAGTGATAAAGTTCGTGTCAGATTTGCTCCCAGTCCTACAGGATATCTCCATGTCGGCGGGCTGAGAACGGCACTCTATAACTATTTATATGCTAAAAAGAACAACGGTGTATTTGTATTAAGAATTGAAGATACTGACCAGAACAGAAAAGTTGAAGGAGCCGTTGAAAACCTTATAAGGACACTGAACTGGGCAGGCCTTCATTATGACGAGGGTCCTGTTGTAGGTGGTGAACATGGTCCTTACGTTCAGTCAGAACGCCTCGGTATTTATAAAGAGCATGCAGAACGCCTTGTAAAAGAAGGAAAGGCTTATTACTGCTTCTGCAGCAAGGAAAGGCTTGAACTGCTGAGAAAAGAGCAGGAGGAGAAAAAACTCCAGCCCGTTTATGATAAGCATTGCCTTCATCTGAGCAAAGAGGAAATTCAGGAAAAGATAAATGACGGGTTTCCTTTTGTGATAAGGCTGAATATCCGCCCCAACGAAAATGTCATTATTAAGGATATTATAAGGGGAATAGTGGAATTCAATACATCAACTGTTGATGATCAGGTTCTGCTTAAAAGTGACGGATTCCCAACATACCATCTCGCAAATGTGATTGATGATCACTACATGAAAATAACTCATGTGATAAGAGGCGAGGAGTGGCTCCCCTCAACCCCCAAGCATGTTCTGCTTTATAACTATTTCGGATGGGAAGTGCCTGAATTTGCTCATCTGCCGCTGCTGCTCAATCCTGATCGTTCAAAACTCAGCAAGCGCCAGGGTGATGTGGCAGTTGAGGCTTATGCGGAAAAAGGCTACCTCAAAGATGCGCTTGTTAATTTTGTGGCCCTGCTCGGCTGGAATGCCGGTGATGACCGTGAGTTTTATCATCCGGATGAACTTGTTGATGCCTTTACTCTCGAAAGGGTTAATAAGGCAGGCGCCGTATTTGATATTCAGAAACTTGACTGGCTTAATGCCGAACACCTGAGAAAGCTTGATAATGCAACACTGGCAGGAATGCTTAAAGAGGAACTTAGGACGGGTGAGTTTAAAGACCTGATACCCTCAGATGAAAATCTCCTGAAGATTGTTTCCTGTATGAGAGAGAGAGTATCATTTATTAAACAGATTCCTGCTAATGCCCCTTATCTTTTTACAAAGCCGGAAACGTATGACGAAAAAGGAATTCAGAAGGGATGGAAAGAAGATACTCCTCTGCATCTTAATGAGATTCTTCAGAAGTATGAAGCACTTGAGAATCCCGTGAAAGATGAATATGAGCGTGTGCTCAGAGAAACGGCAGAGGCTCTTGGTATAGGGGCAGGAAAACTTATCCATCCTCTCCGTCTGGCAGTTTCAGGCGTTTCAGGCGGCCCAGGTCTCTTTGATATTTTTGAAATCATAGGGCAGAAAGAGGTTACAGAACGTATCAGAACTGCAATTGAGAAGATAAAGATCTAGAATAAAGAAATCTTTCAGATGTCGGGTGTCGTTAATAACGGCACCTGACGAGCATCAGATTACTCTATTTAGCTTAATATCCAACTAACTTTAATTTTGATTTACTGATCAGTTTATTTAAATAATTAAAATTTATTCAATTTGATCTATCTTCCATTGCAACTTTCTGCCGATAGCAGGGATAACTCGCCTATAGTGTTCAGGTTCAGTAATTTTAGTTTCATAAAGTAATCTGATTTTTTCTACAAATACACTTTTTTCAAGCTTCATCACATTTACTCCTGAAGATTTTGAACTTGAAACGGTATTAATTAAGGCAGTATTAAAGATTAGTACCCTTTCTGTAGAACTGACTACCGCAATATCTTCTTCTTTCGTGAAATACCTTATAAAGACAAGAGGACTCTCATTATTGTAGGCATTTTGCAATCTTTTCCGTTCACTTTTAGTTTTATAGCTATCCGATGCAACTTTCGCAATTTTACCGTTCTTAAACCCAAATATGAAAAAGCCAGAGAAATCATTCAACCCGCATGAATAAATTATATATTCACCATCTTCTAAAGGTAGATTTGAGAAATCTTTTTCAGATAAAAATTTCCCATGATTACGAATGAAATAGACATTTTGAATATTTGTGAAATTTAGAATTAAGGAATAATTTGACAAATATGCGTAATCATGCTCCATCAAAATCTGAGATGGAATAATTT
>CAYPMQ010000035.1:15238-17968 GCA_964411625.1 uncultured Ignavibacteriaceae bacterium | reverse complement strand
CGGAACCTTTTTCAGGAGTACACCTTATACCCACGGCTACGCTTTTGAAGATGAAGGCATTCTGAATGCAACAAACCGGAATCCCTCCTGGGGTTACACGGCGGGGGCAATGATTTCTAATTTTGCTGACATGAAAAAGTGGGCTTATCACCTTGCTCAGGGTACCTTGCTCAATGAGACATCAAAAACAATTATGTTTAATACAGGCACAAATAACTACGGCTTTTGTGTTGAATCGGTGAAATTCCGGAATGATCTGTGGATAGGTCATCCGGGCTCAATTCCGGGATACAATACTATGGTTTTATATAACAAGGCCAGAAAAATGACGATTCTCGTCAGTTCAAATACAGATAATCTTGGGCCTGCAAACGCCCTGCTGATTGAATATATCATCTATCTGGGAAATTTGCAGTAATTTAAGGGAGCGGGTAATGTGGCTATTGGTATCCGCTCTTTTTCTTTCAGGAGAATTCAGAATTCTAATTTCACAGATAACTGATGGCAGGGATTTCTCTCAGTGGAAAAATGAATATAAGGCATTTTTATATCCTTCAGGAAGAGTAAAATAGTTTTCTTTTTGAAGCCGATCCAAGCAAAATAAAGCCGATCTTAGTGATCCCTGCAATGATCGATCCGCAAGAACTAAATAAAAGTGCATCGAAATGCCTATTGCCTTGACTTTATTGATATGTCTCACTATATTATTTCCTATTCATAAAACTTTTTCAAAATTATGTCACAGCCGGATAATTACGGAGAGATTATAAAAAAGCGCCGCAGGTTTCTGAAATTAACTCAGGAAGAGCTTGCTGAAGCTGCAAATGTTTCACTGCGAAGCATTAAAACAATTGAAAGCGGCGAGGGAAATCCGACATTGCAGCAGATGAGCAAAATACTTGAGATCCTCGGGATGAGATTAAAGATAGAGGTGAAATGAAATACCCAGTGAAAGCCATAGTCAATTACAACGGTATTCCCGCAGGAGAATTGCAGAAAGATTCATCAGGTTATACATTCCGGTATCTGGAAAGTTACCTTTTTAATTCAGACTACCCGCCAGTCAGTCTCTCTTTCCCTAAGCGTGATGCGCCTTTCAGATCAGAAAAGCTTTTCCCCTTCTTTTACGGACTCTTATCGGAGGGGGAGAATAAAGATATCTACTGCAAAGTTCTGAAAATTGATAAGGATGACCATTTTTCGTTACTGTTAAAGACAGCAGAGTTTGATACGGTTGGTGCCGTAACCGTACGGGCGGCAGGATAATGGTTTTCGGGATCTGTTTCAGTTGTCTGAAGGAATGTGATACTCCTTATTGCTATTCCTGCCGCAAAATTTTATTTAACGGAAGGAAAGTGAAGAATATCCTCAGTTTTTCTCTTACGGAATTTACGGATTTAAAGCTTCGCGCGGGTAGCAGGATATCAATCTCAGGTGTTCAGGTAAAACACTCGCTCCGAATGGAAAAAAACAAGCTGATTCTTACGGAATCAGGCGGTGAATATATAATTAAACCCGTACCCCATGGAGCCTTTTTGCACTTAGATCAGGCTCCGGCAAATGAGCACCTAACAATGCAGATAGCAGCACAGATATTCGGGTTGGAAACGGCACAAAATTCAATGATTTATTTTTCAGAAGGTGCCCCGGCTTACCTTACAAAGAGATTTGACATATCTGAGACGGGCGAAAAGTATGGGGTTGAAGATTTCGCTCAGATTGCCCAAAAAACGGAAGAGTCAGACGGGAAAGACTACAAATATAAATTCAGTTATGAAGAAATTGCAGTGCTTATCAGGAAATATGTTTCTGCATCGGCTATTGAACTGGAAAAATTTTACAGGCTGGTTTTATTCAATTATATAATCAGCAATGGCGATGCTCATCTGAAAAACTTCTCACTCTATCGTAATACTGAGTATGGGGATTATCTATTAACACCGGCTTATGACCTGCTATGCACGGGCATTCACTCTCCATACGAGTCGGATATGGCTCTGGAACTCTTCAGAGATGATTTTGCAAGTGAGGATTATAAACACAGCTCAAAATACAGCCGGGAAGATTTTATTGAATTCGGCAAAAGGCTTGGAATAAGAACAGAGAAGACAGAGAGAATATTAAATGAATACTCTCAGAAAGATGCGAAGGTTACAGAGATGGTGAACAGATCATTTCTTTCTGCTGAAATTCGTTCAGAGTATCTGAAGCTTTTCAGAGATAAATGTAAGAGGATAGTTTAGCGTGGTTTGGGTTCTGAAGGAGATTATCTGTCGGAGAAAAATTGAACCAGAGGGGCCGATCCCGATTCCCGGGACGACCTCCAAAATCTTAGGTAATCATTTTCGACTAGAGGGAGATTAACCTCTCAATATATTTTCTGCTCTTCATTCGCTTAATTTCATTTTCTCTTTTAATAGCTGCACTTTTTGTTTCAAATTTCTCAGAGTAGTAAAGTACCCAATCATTTGCCTTAGATGTGAAATTGCTCATGCCGGAATTGTGTCGCTGAATTCTCAGATTAATATCATAAGTATATCCAACATAATATTTATCTATTGATTTTGAGTAAAGAATGTAGACAAACCACATATCAATCAGTATAAATTCTTCGAAAAGTATTAAAAACAAAAAAAAGCGCATGAAAGCGGGTTTCTAAAATAAGGGGGGCCGACGAGGCTTCCCGATCCCGATATATCGGGAGGACGACGACTTACGTGACAGAAACCC
>CAYPMQ010000035.1:0-15138 GCA_964411625.1 uncultured Ignavibacteriaceae bacterium | reverse complement strand
AAGCGGGGCCGACGAGGCTCGAACTCGCGACCTCCTACGTGACAGGCAGGCGTTCTAACCAAACTGAACTACGACCCCGTATAAGTTCCTTAAAAATAGACTGTAAATATAAAGTATTTTTACTAATGTGTCAAGAAATTTCAAAAAAATCATGGATTTTCGGTGCCGATCCCTAAAGCACAAAAAGTGACGACGACCCCTAACTCAGAGGACGCCATCCCTGACCAAAAAGTTACTATGAAGTCAAAAATGCAGATTTACTTTTTACAGCCATCCCAATGTCCGGAAAGTGCTGCATAATCATAACCCGATTTTCCCTTAAATGCTATTGCAATTCCTGCAATACAGTTTATATTTTTGCTCTGCGTGTTGAAGCAGTGATAAAAAAAGGAATTAAACTGTCACATTCAGACTCGGAACATGTTAAACATAGACTCTGAAAATGATTATTGAAGTTTGGAAAAAAAGAAAGTCTCCCTGAGTAAAGCAAAGGGAGACTTTAAGGTTTGAGCAGAAAATAAATCCGGATGCTTGATGATTTATCCGGTTTACCTTGTTATTGCTGCTTTCCGTACAACAACTGAAGAACTATTCTGCCCTTCTCGCTGATTTTGTACTTCTGAACCGAACTTTGAGGTTTATCAGGTGAAAACATTCGTAAAAGGCCAAAATCAAGCATTGGCACAAGAATTCTTTTTCTGAAATGCTCTCTGTCAGAGAGCCCGAGATGTTCCTGAATCTGATTTCTTGATTTGAAATCATCACAAAACTCAAGAACCTTTACTGCATGCGGAGTACCTGTCAGATACATACTCAGTTCTTCGCTTATCGCTTTGTAGGTTTTATTTGTTTTGTATATGACCGGCTTTTCCTTAACCTTACTGATAATCTTTCCTTCCGGTTCCGGGTTGTAATCCGGTTTATAGTCCTTCTTAATAAGCTGAACCTGGAAAGAAAGTCCGGGCTGATTTATTTGTAATCTGATCTCCGGATAGTTTTTTAACTCATCAGTAAGTTTCTGGAATCCCGTTCCCCACTGCTCAATGAGTCGCAGTTCCTTAAAGATCGGGGCGAGGGTTTTGTTTCTTATTTCAGACTGACCAGATGTCAGATCCGTGATATCAATACTTGGCGGAATATTGCCCGGACTTGTAATCTCGAGCATATCGTCAAATATTGCAATCTTTATATCCTTCCCGGTCAGTGAATAATCTCTGTGCACTACAGCGTTTACAATCAGCTCTCGTATGGCAGGCAGAGGGTATTCCCATCTTTCCTCACGATAAAGCAACCCGATCTTTGAGCTCTTTCTTATGTTTCTTTTTATGAATGCCATGGCAGAATCTGGCTGCAGGCAAACGGATTCACTGATAGTAAGTGAATCGAGTGTCTGCGCTGTTTTGGTACCTATGAATCTTGCACATTCTATTTTGGCATAAGGAAAAGTCGTTGTTTTGCATTCACCATCTGATAATAACACTGCGGCAACAGTGGGGTAGTCTTTCCCATTTTCGGTTTTAATCAACCCCAGCTTTGCCAGTGCAGAAGAATTTATCTTTTTGCCTGTTAATTCCTCGTAATTATTTATGAAGGATTTCAGATCAGTTTCATCCGGTGACAAATCATATACAGCCGTTGAATCGAACGAGATATTTCTTCTTCTTCTTTCAAGTTCTTCAATTATTTCTCTGCCCGCAGCACGGTTTGAAGATCCTACTCTTATGTATGTCCCTTTTTCTTTACCGGCTGATTTAATATAGTACGGCGGAAGACTTCCTCTGGGAATCTTTACTATCAGAACATATTTGTCGCCCATTTTCTGAACCACTATATCAGGAAGGACTGTGGGATAACAGTGTTCATGTATTAAGGCAGATATTTGTTCTTCAAGTTGAAAGATTGTCTCTTCAGGGACTCCCGTAATTTCACGTGGATGGTCTTTTATTCCTATATAGATTTCACCGCCGGCATCATTACTGAATGCAACCACGGTTTTCTCCAGTTTGTCACCTGACGGAAGAGTTTCTTTAAACTCAACTTTTCTTGATTCAGGAGCTTTAATTATTTCAGACATAAATGTATTTAAGGAATAATTCGGAAGAATTTTAATATTTGCAATTGTAAGGTATAAAAATTGCAAATGGATTCCAAATTTACCCCGCATGTTTTTTCTTGTTATTTATTTGTTTTCGGTTTGTCATAACGTTGAGTTGATTTTTGACAATCAGAAATTATAATGTTCCTGATTATCAATTCCGGCAATGAGTAACTCACATTTAATCTAAATTCATGGTTTGAAGCAGTGGATGATAGTAGCGGAAGGATTAACTGATTTGAATATAAGAGTTTACAGAGACCTATAATTTAATGCCGATAATGCACGGGCATATAATTTGTAGTGTGCTTTCTTTTTATTCAATCTTTCACAGGGTTATAACCTTATTCCTATTAACTGAGTTAAGCAACAGATTATTTTATTCGGTTTGAGTTTCCTGCGGGGTAACATGCGGTGTATCTTACGGGGTAATATACGGGGTAACATGCAGGTTAACTTGAAGGGAGTTTCAGCCTTAAACGGAAGTATAAAGAGTTAGAATGAGATGCTATTCAGATCACATTACTTTGCTTGAACTGCTGCAAATAAAGTGTGTCAATGATAAGGAGTTTTTATTTTGTTTTTTACCTCGGGTTGTGTTAATACCGGACGTTTCAGGCAGGTATTTTTAATTTTTCTTTTTTATACTGATTCACCTTGCCGGTATTTTTTGTGATATACTATTGGATCGTGAAGCTAAGGATCATTCCTGATCTTTCCAAAGTTAGTCTTAAGTCAATTTTTATTTTATGGGTCTAGTAATACACAAAAGCCCTGCCGGTTCATCATCAGCAGGGCTTCAAAAGAAGAAATAATGAAATTTTATTTCTTTAATCTTTTAACAATGTTTTCCATCTCAGTTACGAGTGTATCAAAACGTTCAAAAGCTGCCGTGTAAGGCTCGGGTTTAGTCATATCAACTCCGGCATTCTGAAGCAGTTTGATTGAATAGTCGCTGTTTCCTGCTTTAAGCATTCCCAGATATTTATCTACTGCAGGCTGCCCTTTTGTCAGGGCGTTCTGAACCAGCGCCATGGATGCAATCATACCTGTGCTGTACTGGAACACATAATAATTCATGAAGAAGTGGGGGATTTTACTCCATTCTACTTCAATATAATCATCAACCTGTGTAACACCTTTATCATGTCCGTAATAAAGACGTGTAAGATCAAGATAAAGCTTATTAAGGTATTCGGGTGATAATGAACCGCCTTCCTCAACTTTCTGATGCATTGCAAGTTCAAATTCCGCGAACAGGGTCTGCCGGTAGATTGTCTGCCGGGCTCTTTCAAGGTAATTATCTATGAGAAAAAGTTTCAGATAATCATCTTTTTCATTCTTCATGAGATAATCAGTCAGCATGCTCTCATTAAATGTTGAGGCTATTTCAGCCAGGAATGTGGTATAGTTTGAATTAACATATGGCTGGTATTTTGCAGTAAGATATGAATGAAGTGCATGCCCCAGTTCGTGTGTAAGTGTTGATACGTTACTGAAATCACCGTCGTAATTCATTTTAACATAAGGATGAATATCATAAACGCCATCTGAGTAAGCGCCGCTTTCCTTATCCTTATTGGGATAAACATCTATCCAGCCGTCATTGAATGCTTTTTTGAGACCATCCTGATACTCTGTGCCAAGAATTTCGAGTGATTTCAGAACGATATCTTTTGCTTCGTCATAGCTGTAAATCTTATCAACATTTTTAACTGCAGAAGCATAGAGATCTTCATATTTAAAAACAGGCAGACCCAGAAGCTCCTGTTTGAGTTTCAGGTATCTGTGAAGCGGATTAAGATTATCTTTTACCGATTTAATAAGCTGATAATAAACAGATGTATCTATGTTATCCTGGAATAATCTTGCTTCAAGGCAGCTTCCGAAATTTCTTGCTTTTGCATTGAAAAGATGCTGTTTCATTCCGCCGTCAAAAAGCACGGTAAAAGTGTTTTCAAACTTCTTATGATTTTTCCAGAAAGTTTTTACTGCAAGAGCTCTGTCCTCAGGATTTTTAGCAGCTCTGTACTTGTAAAAGTTTGCATAGTTCAGTTCAATCTTCTTGCCGTCTGAGAGTGTGATTTCAGGAGATGGCATATCAACATCATTCAGAATTGAAGCGGCATCCGAAATATTATTTCCGAAAATACCGGTCATAGCAATAAGCTTTTCTTGTTCGAGAGGAAGAATGTGCGCTTTTGTTCTCAGTATCTGTTCGATTGAAAATCTGTAGGTCTCAAGTTTTGGTTCCTGCCTGACGTATGAATCGATGGTTTTCTGATCCATTTTGAGAATGTCATCATTCATAAATGTCAGCTTTGTTCCGGCATCAACCCAGAGAGACTGAGCTTCACCCTTCATTACTGATAGCTGCGAGTTGCTCATTTCCATATCATACTGTCTTCTGGCGTAGGCATAAATGTGAATAAGCTTAAGATAAAGATTATCCACCATCTGAAGCATTGATAACATCTTTGCCGGTGATGTTGTCCATGAAGGCGCATTTTTTTCAATCTCTGCCATCAGTTTCGCGAACTCGGCTTTATCAGCATTCCATTCATTAACTGATTTATAGATGTGATCAAGTTTCCATTTGTACTGATCGGGAACTTCGCTTCTGGGCGTGTTTGAATAATCAGGGATTTCCTGTCCGTAAACAGGAGTAAAGAATTGTGTTAGGAAAGCAGACATAATAATTATTTTTAATACTTTCATGAAGTTTATCTCCATTTATAAAAAGTGGCTGTCAGGCGGGCCTGATCTTTGTTTGTGAGGCCGGGGCTCGGTGAGTGAGGCTTTGAAAACCAGGCTACCGGAGATACAAAAAGTTTTAATTAACTGATAAAATATAAGACTTGAAAATGAATTGATGTTCAGTCATCTGAAAAATAATACATAAACGGCTTATAGTGATGATGGCGGTGGCCCGGGCAGACGAGATTACTTTCAAGTCTTCTTAACCACCATAATAGTCATATCATCGCGCAACGGAGCATTTGCCGACCATAATCCTGCAGATTCAAAAATCTTTTCGGTTATGACTTCGGCAGAATTCTCAAAATATAGTTTTAATACTTCGCTGATTCGTTCAAAACCAAACATTTCTTCTGAATCATTAAAGAGTTCAGATACGCCGTCAGAAGCCGAAACTAATATATCACCTTTTCTGAACTCTGTATGCTGAGATATATAGGGGAATGATTTTACGCCGCCGGCAGGCATTGATTTCTGAAATATATATTCAGTTTCCTTTGTATCAGACCTGAAAAGTATAACCGGAGGCATCCCAGCCGAAGCAATTTCAACTGAATCCTGTTTTATCCTTATCAGA
This sequence comes from uncultured Ignavibacteriaceae bacterium, assembly GCA_964411625.1. Lineage (GTDB taxonomy): Bacteria > Bacteroidota > Ignavibacteria > Ignavibacteriales > Ignavibacteriaceae > JABWCA01. The sequence goes on along the minus strand of CAYPMQ010000035.1, from coordinate 9,709 downwards.
GTTAGACTCATATAAAGAAGCTTCAGGTTCATTTTCCTAACCGCATCGTTAATATCTTTTAAGATCCCGCTTAGCTCAGGTTCCCCTTTAATCATGTTAAGCATACCCTTGATTGTCATTACCATACTCCCTGCTTTTATTCCGTGTCCTGTTGCATCTCCTGTCACAAAGAGAAGTCCGTTCTCACCGCTGGTGAAAAAGTCATAATAATCACCTCCAACTTCGCTTGCCGTAATCATTCTTGCATAAATATCAAGTGATTCCGCTTTCGGGAATTCAGACGGAAGAAGGGACAGTTGCAGCTGTCGTGCTGATTCAAGTTCCTTTGTCTTGCGTTCATTTTCGATCGAAATTATTCTGCGCTCAAGCTCAAGGGAGGAATTTATCTTTTCCTGCTCAAGCGTTTTTTGGGAAAGTTCTTTTACATTTGCGAGCTGCATGGCAAGATTTTTATTTATCATGGCATAATTATAGGCTATAAATACCGACATTGAAACCGCCAGTGCAATCAGTCCGTAAACAAAAACGAGACGGGTCCCGAAAAAAGAGTTTATCACCCCATAGTCGATCAGAATCTGAATAATGACAAAGAAAAACAAAGAAACAAATCCTATAAAATTGATCCATGCCCCAACAACCTTTAATCTGTTTCTGCGAAAACCTGAATAGAGAATATCGGCTGCCGTGACGCCAAAATAAACATAGTTGAGGACACCGATCTGAGTGTCCACAGGGAAAATCAAACCGGCTATGCTTATCGTGCAGAACAGGATAAAGAAAAATATCCAGCGGCGGGGAATGTTTTCATAGGTCATGGCATAGGATGTCAGCAGTCCGAAAAATACTGCCATCGCCACAGAAAAAGCATTAAGTTTATAATATAAAAGAATTATAAACGGATCATTTTCAAAGTATTTCTGATAATTAAAAAATGTGATACCAGCGAACCCGAGCAGGCAGAGTGCAAAAAAGAGATTCTGCTTCTGACCTCTGTTCAGCAAATAGAGAATCAGATGAAAAAAGAAAAGAATCAACGGAATGAGAGAAAAGACCAGTTGTTCCCTGATAATATTTTTCGTGCTTTCATAAATTCCTGAAAACATTGAATCGGGATCTTTTATAAAAATAATGAATCCCGGTGTAAAACCGGCCTTCCGGTATTGCTCCCAGCCATAATTGGCATATCTTACAGCAATGACATGGAAATCAGTTTTGTCAAAAGTAAAAGCCCGCCAAACTCTGTTCTGACGGGGGGTGTATTCCCGGGAAGAATCGCCCACTTCACCGGTTTTTTGAAATAGTCTTCCGTTATACCATATCTCTGATGCACCAAGATGATTTATTCTGAATGCAACAGTCGTTCCTTTCACGGTATCAGGAATATAAAAAGAAAACCGGAACCAGCCTTTACCGTTCCAACCGATGCGCCGTATATCTTCATCAAAAGCACTCTGTGTAAAACTCCACGAAGAATCATTATACCCCGGGAGAGCAAACTTGCCTGAATCATTATTATTAAATTTCCATGAGTTGGTTAATTCAAGAAACGGAGCTTCAGGCTTAAGATCTGATGCATCAATAAGTGGATAACCGTTTTTTTTGTTGTTTGACCACCTGTTGATCACCAGATTGAGAACAGTATCTCCGGTCAGCCGGAAACTGTAATTATCGGTAAGGGAATAGCCGGAATCGAGACCCTGCTGCCACCAGGTACCGGTCGTGAATTTAAATCTCAGGTTGTTGTTGTCAGTAATAAATTCAGCATACCAGAATGAGGAATCAGCAGAAGTCATCCCCAGCCCTTGCGGATTCCACAGGCCCAGGCTGTTCTGGTTTCCAGTAATAAAAAGTGTATCAGGCAGCGATGGGGAAATGATTTTCACATTAACTCTGACCTTTAGCCTTGCCGGCTGTTCAGATGAGCTGCAGCCGCTGATAAAAATCAAAAGAGCAAATGAAGCAGCCAATAATAATCTGAGCGGATTCCGGAAAAAACTTTCCTGAACACGACTCATTAACCGCTCATAATTTAATCCGGTGCCGGAAGATAAATCATTCATAATTATTAATATAATAAAGGGGTCTGATAAATTTTCTCAGAACAGAAAAAGAATTAAGTTTTAATATAGAATTTTTATCTTTTATAAAGTGCAGGATTTGTAAAGCGAGAGGTAAGTGCTTTCATTTTCTGACTTAATAAGCTTCCTATATGTTGTTTCAAGGAGTTGAAAATGGAAGATTTTAAGTTTTTGCCCTTCAGTGAAATGAAGGAGGAAGACTATCAGAAAATAGGTTTTAAATCTGGGCTCGAAGTTCATCAGCAGCTTCTGACCGAAAGGAAACTTTTTTGCAGGTGTCCTGCGGGGAGATACAGCCAAGTTTACAATGCCGAAATTCTCAGGCACATGCGGCCCACTCTCTCTGAGCTTGGTGAGTATGACGGCACTGCACTCATGGAGTTCAAGACTAAAAAAGAAATTATATACCGGATTAACCACGAAACCGTTTGCACCTATGAGATGGATGACACTCCCCCCTTTGAAGTAAATGATGAAGCGCTCGATATTGCTTTTGAAATCAGCATGCTGTACGGAAGCAATCTGATTGATGAAGTTCATATAGCCAGAAAACAGTATCTTGACGGAAGCATCCCAACCGGTTTTCAGCGTACTGCCATAGTTAGTCTCGACGGAAAAATTCCATACAAAGATGGTTTTGTTGATGTAATTCAGGTTTCAATTGAAGAAGATTCATGCCGGGAAGTAAGTGATATAGGCCACAGAAGAACTTATATAACAGACCGTCTGGGGATGCCGCTCATAGAGACCGTAACAGCCCCTGCAATGAAGACTCCGCAGCAGGTTGCCGAGGTGGCTGAGATAATCAGAAAAATAGCCAGAAGCACGGGTCATGTAAGAACCGGAATAGGTGCTGCAAGGCAGGATGTCAATGTAAGTATTACGGGGGGAACACGAATAGAGATTAAAGGAGTGCCCAGAATACCGAATATACCTCTGCTTACTTACAATGAGGCTATGCGCCAGTGGAACCTTCTTAAAATAATGTATGAACTTAACAGAAGGGGCATTACCCCTGATACCTTCTCTTCAACTACTATAGATGTAACAAAACTTCTCAGAAAGACCAGATACCAGCCTGTGCAGATTGCGGTTTCATCGGGAATGAAAGTTAAGGCGGTATTACTCAGGGGTTTTAAAGGATTACTCAGGCATCAGACTCAGACAGACACTTTTTTCTCTAGAGAATTTTCTGACAGAGTAAGAGTTATTGCATGTATAACAACACTCCCCAACATTATCCATTCAGACAGCCCGGGCGAAACACTTGCTTCATCAGAATGGCAGGCTGTGAAAAAACTGATAAATGCCTCAGAAGAAGATACAGTGGTAATTGTCTGGGGTGAAGAGCAGGATGCCGTTGCAGGAGCTAAAGAAATTGTTCTCAGAGGCCTTGATGCTACAAAAGGGGTCCCCTCAGAAACGCGTCAGGCTTTGAGAGACGGTACCAACGGATTTGAAAGGATACTTCCCGGACCAGACAGAATGTATCCTGATACAGATCTTCCTCCCAAAAAAATAACTCCCGCCAGAATTGAGAGAATCAAAAGCCGGCTCCCCGAACCTGTATGGTCAAGAAGAGACAGATATGTTAAACTGAATGTGCCCGCAGATCTCTTAGACCCCCTGACAATTTCTCCCTATGCTTCTCTGTTTGATAAAGCAGTGAATGAGATGGGAATTTCCCCGGTTTTTGCTTCAGTGCTCCTCATACAATATCCCAAGAGACTCAGAAGAGACCAAGTCAAGACCGACAGACTGAATGCTGATCTTTTTGAAAACATTTTTGAGTTTGTCAGGAATGATAAAATAAAAAAAGGCGGGGTTTATTCTCTTCTAAAGAATTATCTGAACAACGGAGGCAGGGAGATAAGCGAATACCTCAGGCCTGTCACAAATCAGGGAGAAATATTAAATGTAATAAATGACTGCAGCAAATACCTCACGGGAATGGAGTTCAGAAATTATGAAGATAAAATCAACGTTCTGACAGGTTTCGCAATGAGGCTCCTTAACGGGAGGGCGGAAGGTTCTGTTGTTAAAGATGAAGTCAGAAAGTTTGCGGCAGAGGTGAAAAATGGCAAATAATGAAAACTTTAAAGGATATAAAGGCGCTGCGCTTGATCTGCTTAAACAGTGGTCTGCAGAAGTGTGGAGCGATGTTGAAATAAAAACTGCAACAGGCAGTTATAAAGGCATAATTCTCCCCCGTTCTGAAACTGCGGGTCCTGATCATATTGTTGTGAAACTGAGATCAGGTTATAATGTTGGTGTTGCGGTTGAAAGAGTGGAATCGATTGAAATAGCCGGAAGGAAAGAGGCTCATTACAAAATTCCCGAAAAGGATTTTCCTTATGATCCCAAAAAACCAAAAGTGAAACTTCTGGGTACCGGCGGAACAATAGCAAGCCGTCTTGATTACAGAACGGGTGCAGTGATCCCGGCATTTTCACCCGGCGAGCTTTACGGCTCTGTACCTGAACTTGCAGACATCTGCAACCTTGAGACGGAAAAACTGTACGGGGTTTTCAGTGAGAATATGGGTCCTGAACAGTGGATCGGGACAGCCGAGGCAATTGGCAGAGAGATTGCAAAAGGAGTTCAGGGAATTGTTATCGGGCACGGAACAGACACCATGCACCACACTGCGGCAGTTCTTTCCTTTATGGTGCAGAACTCTCCTGTGCCGATAGTGATGGTGGGCTCGCAAAGGTCAAGTGACAGGCCCTCATCTGACGCTGCACTGAACCTTATGCACAGCGTTAAAACTGCAGCAGAAAGTGATATAGCCGAAATTATGGTTTGCATGTTCGGGCCGACATCAGATGTTTATGGTCTTCTGCACAGAGGCACCCGTGTCAGGAAGATGCATTCAAGCTACAGATCAACCTTCAGAACAATCGGTGACATTCCGCTTGCCATGGTCAGCCGTGAGAGAATTACTCCTCTGAGAAAAGATTATAAACAACGGCGGAGTGATAAAAATGTAGTGATAAACACCGCATTTGAAGAAAGAGTAGGCATAGTTTATTACTATCCTAATATGAAACCCGATATCATAGATTCTATGATAGATAATGATTATCGCGGAATAGTTATAGCGGGAACAGGCCTCGGGCATGTGAATAAGCCGCTTTATCCCGCTCTGAAAAGGGCACAGGAAAAGAATATTGCTGTTTATATGACCGTACAGACTCTTTGGGGATATGTTCAGATGTATGTTTATGATACCGGAAGAGATATGATGGAGCTTGGTGTTGTTCCGACTGCAAATATGCTTCCTGAAGTGGCTTATGTGAAACTCGGCTGGGCTTTAGGCCAGACTACGGATCTAGATGAAGTAAGGGAAATAATGCTTGAACCCATAGCGGGAGAAATTACAGAAAGAGAACCCTCAAACGGTTATCTTATTTTCCAGGGCGGGATTCCGGAAGTGGAAGAATTTATTTCAAAATACAGGAAATAATTTAATTTCGATATTTTGATGGAATTAATCTGAGGAGTAGGCGATGGATCAAAAACTGTATGAAGAAATTGAAAAACTGCAAATATTCAGAGATCTTCTGCTCAACACGACCAAGAAATTTATTGATGTTTCTATAAATGATCTGGATGATCTGCTTAATGAAATATTAGGTGAGGTAGGTACTTTTTTTGACTGTGACAGGAGTTATATATTTACTCTCGACTGGGATAAAAGGACTACCAGCAACACTCATGAATGGTGTGCTCCGGGAATCACGCCTGAAAAAGAAAACCTTCAGGATACTCCGTTTGAATTTTTCCAGGCATGGCTTGATGAATTAATCAAAGATAATAATATTCATATCCCATCCGTCCAGGAACTCACCGGTGATTGGGAGCCCGTTAAAGAAATTCTGGAACCGCAGGGCATTAAATCACTTATCGTAGTACCCATCAGTTTTAACAAAAAAGTGCTTGGTTTTTGTGGTTTTGATGCTGTCAGGAACTACAGAAACTGGCAGAATGCTGAAATCAGCCTCCTGAGAATTCTTGCAAACAACATTGCTTCTGCCTTTCAGAGACGTGCAAGTGATATTGAACTGATCAAGGCTAAAGAAGCCGCAGAAATGGCTAGCAAGGCCAAAACAGAATTCCTTGCAAATATGTCTCATGAAATCAGAACTCCTCTTAACGGTGTAATCGGTTTTACTGAGCTTCTTCTCAATACACCTCTTAACTCTATACAGAAAACTTATCTGGAAAGCGCATATACATCTGCACAGACATTACTAGGACTCATAAATGATATACTTGATTTTTCAAAGATCGAGGCAGGAAAACTTGATCTTGAGGTGGTTAAGTGCAATATTATCGAACTGGTTGAACAAACTGCAGATGTTGTAAAATATGAAGCTGCAAAAAAGAATCTGGAGCTGCTACTTAATATTCAGCCGGGTATTCCTGCATACATTTATTGCGATGAGATACGGGTAAGGCAGATACTTGTTAATCTTCTGAATAATGCCGTGAAATTCACTATGAGCGGAGAGGTTGAACTCTCTGTAACTTTCAGAGATGGGGAAGGTGAATACGGATTTTTTGATTTCTATGTTCGGGATACGGGTATCGGAATCACACGTGAAGAAGAGCAAAAACTTTTCAGAGCTTTTCAACAGGCTGATGCTTCCACTACAAGAAAATTCGGCGGCACAGGTTTGGGGCTTGCAATTGTCAGCAAGCTTCTTGATAAAATGGGAAGCAGAATAAATCTTGAAAGTGAATCCGGAAAAGGGAGTAAATTTTCTTTCACACTGAATGTGGAATATGAAAAGGAAATTCATACTGGTAACAGAGGGCTTAACCGGGTTAAAAAGGTTCTTATTGTTGATGATAACAGCATGAACCGCGTGATTCTCTCTCAGATGCTGCATTACCGTGATATAAACTCGGAAACTGCTTCAAACGGGATAGAGGCACTTGAAAAAATAAGAACAAACGGTTCTTATGATCTTATTCTGCTTGATTATCACATGCCATACATGGATGGTCTTGAGGTGGCTAAAAATATCAGGAATAAGCTGAAATTAAGCCCGGAAAACCAGCCTGTTTTCCTGCTTCACAGTTCATCGGATGATATCTTTATCAGTGAAGAATGCCGCAGGCTGGGTGTGAACAGCAGACTTATAAAACCGGTTAAAATGGGTGAGCTCTTACGGGAAATTGATAACATCGGTTATCTTGTGCCTGATAAAACCGAGGTTGCCGATTTGCCGGAAAATAAGGAAAGTCTGAAGTCTGAAAAAAGCAAAATAGTTATTCTTATAGCCGATGATAATAATTTTAACAGACTGCTTACTAAAACTCTGGTGGCTAAAAACTTCCCATCAGTTGAGGTGATAGAAGCCGAAGACGGAGAGGGCGCAGTTGAGCTGTTTCTGAAGCAGAAACCCAGTCTGATTCTTATGGATATTCAGATGCCCGGTAAAGACGGATTTGAGGCTGCCAGGGAGATAAGAAATCTTGAGGGGGATACAACATCCCCTGTCCCGATTATTGCGCTAACCGCCGGGGCAATAGCAACTCAAAAAGATAAAAGCATTGAAGCCGGCATGAATGATTTTCTGACTAAACCAATAAAACAGGATCAGCTTTTTGATTGTATTGTAAAGTTCCTCGGGGCGGAGTAAGCTATTCTTTATTGTGTTATATTTCAGCATAATAAATAGATGATTGCATTGCAGCGGAATTGAAATCATAAAATTTCCTTATCAGCAAGTAAAAAGAAATTGTAACCCGGAGATTTTTATATCTGCTGTTCCTTTCATTATCAGGCCGTTACAATAAACTTTCAGTACATAGCTTTGGGATCCTCCGCTCAGATCTTATCAGCACTCTCCTCCGTTCCGGCATTGATAGGAAGAGGTATTATAAATTTTGATCCTGAGCCGGGTGTGCTCTCAGCAATAAAATCAGCACCTGTAAGTTCTGCTGATTTTTTTGAAATCGTCAATCCAAGTTCCGTACGCTCAGCAACACAGACATATTCTTCACTTACCTGTCTGAATTCATCCCTGATTCTTCCCATGTATTACTGCGGAATTCCGATTCCTGTATCACTTACCTCAATATAGTAATGATAATCTTCTGGATAGCAGTTTACGGTGACGGAACCCTCCCGGGTAAATCTGATTGCGTTATGAATAATATTACGGACGATATACTCTGCAAGAACCCGGTCAGATGTCAGATTAAAATCCGGTTACGGGTGGTTAAGTTGAATTCTGACTTTGGAAGGATTAAATCTGTGTTTCAGAGACTCAATGTTTCTGATGATCATCTCATTAACATTAATCTCGCTAAGATTTAACGGAATGTTTTATGATTCAAGTCGGGAGATAATTAGAATTTTATTAAGTGAGTTGATAAGTTTCTCCCCGCCTTGTTCAATTATTCTGATTATTGAGTGTAAAGTTTCATCTCCGGCAAGTTCCTCTCCCGGAATTTCAGCATAACCCATAATGCCGGTCATAGGAGTTCTGAGCTCATAACTCATATTTGAGCAGAAATTCTTTTTAAGAAGATTCATCTCTTCAGCTTTGTTTTTTGCGGCAATCAGTTCATTAATTTTTTCTTTCTTTTCAGTGATGTCATCAAAGATTACAACAAAATTGGTGATGCAACCATCAGAATTTTTTAAAGTCGAAAATGATACAGTTTCCCGGAAGAGGGTGTTATCTTTCCGCTTATTCAGGAGCTCTCCTGTCAGTTTTTGCCTTGGTTTATAGTATCCCACATCTATTTGAATTTTTGATCTGAATGATGTCCTGACTTCAGTAACGAAGAGTCTTTTCCGTGAATCTAAGAGCGTTCCCAGCCTGTAGTTGCTTCAAAACGGGGATTTACATACTCTATGATTACTTTTTGATCAGTTATCATCACTGAATTTGAACTCTGTTCAAGCGCACTGCAAGACTTGAGCAGCACCTGTTTTGATTTGTTGTGTTCAAGAATCTCCCAGATAGGGCTCATCAGTAATTTCGGCTGTTTCACATCATTATCATTATAAGGTTCTTCATTATTTGCCATTCCTGTTACGGGAACTATTACAACATTAACAAAAACGGGAGTTGTCAGAAAAGTTTTCAGCTCAACATTATTATCTTCATGGTAACCTTTTTTCCGCCTGCGATGATTCTGATAGTCATTAATAACAATATCCCGTCGATGAAGAAAGGCTTCACCCCGGAGGCCCGGATCCATCGGTTCATAACAAGTCTGCGGATTTGGCCCCTAACATGATTTCATGACATCTTTTGACCATGAATTGAGTTCAAAGGTCTCAGTGGCTTCATTATAGTAATAAATATAACCGAATTTGCTTTCAGTAAGCTTAATAGCCTCAGTAAGAGGATAATCGGGAAACTCCTGACGGTTTTTCGGTTTGAATCGTGATATTTTGAGTAAGCATTCAATTCTGTCAAGGTTTTTGGCGTTCCCCTTTTCAGCGAGGATTCGTTCCGAGGTATCCTTAAAATAGCTTTGAATGGCAGGTTTGCCTTTAAAATCAGTTATAGTGCATTTTATTTCGGCATGAAAGTATCTGCCCTCCGCGGTGATAAAAGGAGCAGAGAATGAAGCTTCCCCCTCTGCATGAATCCTTGTAATCA
>CAYPMQ010000034.1:0-18567 GCA_964411625.1 uncultured Ignavibacteriaceae bacterium | reverse complement strand
AAATGTTTTTACGCCAAAATGCTTGAAGTGGCTGAGTTCATGGAGAATTTCAGAAGCAGGTGTAATAGGATAAGAGCCGAGGAAAAGCTGTTTCCCGCTTTTATAAGAAGCTGCAATAAATCCGAGAGCAACAGCTTCATTGCCTGAAACTGATTTATAAGTTCCTGCAGGCAGTTTAGCAGGTTCAATCATATAGCGGGTTGTGAATACTTCAGTCATTTCTCCGTAATGGTAACCTGCCATAAGAGCTTTTTCATTTGCTTCAAGAAACATCGGCTTCTTTGCAAACTTTTCTTTAAGCCACTTTTTAGTTGGTTCTATAGGACGGCTGAAAAGCCAGTACATAAGTCCCAGGGCAAAAAAGTTTTTGCATCTTTCTTTTTCTTTCAATGAAAGCGGCAGGGTTTCAAGTGCATTGAGCGTTGCCTTAGACATCGGAATTGAAATTACTGTATATCCCTTGAGTGAATCATCTTCAAGGGGATTTTTTTCATACTGGGCAAGACTGAGATTCTTACCGTCAAATGAATTCTGATTGGCAATGATAATGCCGTTAGGTTTTAAGTCTTTAATATTAACTTTGAGAGCGGCAGGATTCATGGCAACAAGCACATCAGGGCTGTCACCAGGGGTTGTCACTTCAAGACTGCTGAAGTGAATCTGGAATCCGCTTACGCCGTGAAGAGTACCTGCAGGAGCACGAATCTCAGCCGGATAATCGGGGAGAGTTGAGACGTCTGTGCCGGCAACAGCGGTTGAATTGGAAAACTGTGTTCCCGTAAGCTGCATACCATCGCCGGAATCACCGGCAAACCTTATGGTTACTTCTTCCAATATTTCTAAGTTAATTTCAGCCATTATATAACTCCGGAGAAATTTATTTTATTTTGCACACATTAGGTGTATTCAGTTTTACCGTAAAAAAATATGGCTCCCGTTACGGGAGCCTCAAACTTACCGGATACTCTCCAGAATTTTCAGAAACTCTTTTGCATCAACAAAGCCGGTTATCCGTTTCTGCTCCTTACCTGAAGAATCAATCAGAATAAGGGTTGGAACACCTTTAATCCGGAATTTTTCTGTGAGGGCTTTAACCTCATCGGTTCCGCTTTTTGTCAGATCAGCTTTAAGATTCACGAATTCTTTCGATTTCTCCGCAACTTTCGCATCGGAGAAAGTGAACTTATCAAGTTCCTTACATGGGATGCACCAGTCGGCATAAAAATCTATCAATATTTTACGGTTCTCTTTTTTGGCATTTTCAAATGTTTCACCGGAATACTTAACAAATTTTATGCCATCGCTGCCGCCGGCTGGGGCTGAAACCGCCCCATAGATAAGATAGCCACCTAAAACGATTGCTAAAAGAGATAAAACAACTTTAAAGGCAGTGAAGCCTTTATTGTCTTTTGCAGTTTTATCAAAAATGATAAGATAAATTCCCGATATCACCATAAAAACCGGCAGAGCATAGGTAGCAAACGGCTCCGGAATTACCGGAAGTAAGAAATATAATGCCATACCGAGTAGTACAAAACCGAATATATGTTTAACGGCAACCATCCAGATTCCTGATCTTGGCAGATTCTTGATTTTACCCGAGAAAATTGCCAGGATGAAATATGGGGTTCCGAGACCAAGTGCCATAAAGAAAAACATCAGAAATCCTGTCAGAATGTCCTGTTTTGCAGCCACGTATGTTACAAGACCCAGAACAAAAGGACCAATACACGGAGCAGCAACTATTCCGAGTGTAAGCCCCATAAAAAATGCACCGTAATAACCCTGTTTAGCCGACCCCGTGGCCATTACAAGCTTATCGGGCATTTTAAATTCATAAAGTCCGAACATACTGAGTGAAAGCGCAACCAATACGCCCGCTATTATCAGCAGAACGTACCATTCCTGCAGAAGTGACCCGAAAATCCCTCCGCTCATGGCTGTTACCACTCCTATGACCGAATAGGTAAGTGCAATTCCTAGTACATAAAGTAGTCCCATCAATGCAAGTTTTCCCGTTTTTCCTTCGGCCTGACCCCCAAAATAACCGATCGTGATGGGGATGAGAGGATATACGCATGGAGTCAGGTTCAGCGCCAGTCCTCCGAGAAATACGAGCAGCAAACCGAGAAACAGTCCGCTTTTTTCAAGCATTGCAGAAACCTGATCTTCTTCACTGTCTCCGCCACTTAAAGTTTCCGGAAGATTTATTTTTGAAAATATATCGGCATTCGTAACGGCAGGTTTTGAACCTTTTTCGCCTACTCTGATGCTAAGATCTGCTTCCACAAGCTGCTGTTTCAGCCGGCCTTTTTGATCAACCGCCTGATAATTAAAACTTATCCTGGTTTTATACGAACCGGGTTTAATTTCTTCGGGGATGTAGATAAATGCTCCGATATAACCTTCATCAGGCAGTACAGAGAGATCAAGGTTTTTAGCGGGTTCCCTGAATTGATTTGTCTCAGGGAATGTGACCGTGCTGAAGAGAAATCCTTCATCAGAAATAATTGAAATCTGTGCCGGAATCTGATCTGTACCGCTTGCTTTGTCGGATAGAATTTTCCAGCCTTCCGCCGTCTTAAACTGAAGGGCGAATTTCAGGTTTCCCCCGGGAACTGCAAAATCCTGACCCAGGAATGTATTGATAACTGCAATTTGTTCCGGTTCCGCAGATAGAGAGTCTTTATCCTCTTTCCCGTCTTCTTTTTTATCGGGGGAGTATGATACTGGCAGTCTGGAAAACACTGCATTGTTAATTTCAACAGGTTTGCCTTCTTTTGCAGTAACTTTTATCGTAAGTTTTTCTGTAACTCTTTTTGGCGGCATACATGATTCATCATTACATGCCTGATATTCAACTGTTACATCAGCCTGATAGGTGCCCGGGGCAACTGTTTCAGCAACTTTAATTAATCCTGAAATAAATATACCGCCCTCAAATACCGAAACAGGTTTATCCGAGAAGGCAAAATTATAATCATGGGCAGGGGGAAAGATCATTGTGCCGAGGGTAATTCCTGCCGGTGCTTTAATTTTTACACTGGTCGGAATCAGAAACTCATCCTTCGGCCGGTTTGAGTTGATGTGAAATCCTGCCTCAATATTCATCTCAACGGCAAGCTTTACCTCTTTACCCGCAGGAACCGTCTCACGTGAAGTGTAGAACTTAACACCTACAACGTTTTCGGCACCAAACTGGGCCATTACAGGTAAAGTAAATATTGTAAGAAATAGCGCTGTAAGAACCAGCTTAAATTTCATTCTCTGCTCCACTTTTGTACAATGGGAAAGCGGCGCCCGTAACCGAAGGCTTTGTTTGAAACCCTTAGTGCGGGGGCTGCCTGTTTTCTTTTAAATTCGTTTAAGTCAACCATCCTGAGCACTCTTTTAACGAGTTCTCTGTCTTTAATGACGGTGCTTATTTCATTAATTTCCTTGTTCTCTTCAAGATACATTTTCAGTATGGTATCAAGAATCTCATACGGCGGCAGTGTATCCTGATCTTTCTGGTCAGGCTTAAGTTCAGCCGAAGGAGACTTGGTGATGATTTGATCGGGGATAACCTCATCATTGCGGTTTATATACCTTGCCATTCTGTAAATATCTGTTTTGTAAACATCGGCAATCACTGCAAGCGCACCGCACATATCCCCGTAAAGGGTTGCATAACCCGTCGCCATTTCAGATTTATTACCTGTTGTTAACAGCAGATATCTGAATTTGTTTGCAAGGGACATCAGGTATAATCCCCGTGTTCTTGACTGCATATTCTCCTCCGTAATGTCAGGCGCAAGACCTGAAAATCTCGGAGCCATCATCTCAAGCAGTTTATCAACCACCGGCTGAATAGAAATCGTATCATATGAGATTCCCAGATTCTTAATGAGTTTCAGGGAATCGTTTATACTTCCTTCACTGGAGTATTTAGAGGGCATTAGCACTGTGTGAACATTCTCTTTCCCGAGTGCCTGAACTGCCAGCCAAGTCACAATTGCTGAATCAATACCTCCGCTGAGGCCAATAAGTGCTTTCGTAAATCCCGATTTTGCGGCGTAATCTCTGATTCCAAGAACCAGCGAATTTATTACCTCTTCTTCAAATATCTCTTCATTAACATTTACCGGTCCGGTTTCATTTGACGTATCAAAAATAAATCTGTCTTCACCGTAGAGTTTACCCACTTTTACAAGGCTCCCGTCAGAATTAAAACACATGCTCGCGCCGTCAAAAATAAGGTCAGTCTGGGCCCCCACACAGCAGACATACGCCAGCGGAACATGATTTGTTGAGGTAAGAGTGTGCAGCATATTGTACCGGGTTTTCCTCTTTCCGTATGAATAAGGTGACGCCGAAATATTAATCAGCAGAGTTGCCCCATATCTGATAAGCTTTTCAACGGGGTCAACAGGATAAAGTCTTTTCTTCCAGTAGTCTTCATCATTCCAGATATCCTCACAGATAGAAATTCCCAGTATCTCATTCTTAAATCTGAAAACGCCGATATCATGAGCAGATTCAAAATAACGTACTTCATCAAATACATCATAATTCGGGATCAGGGTTTTATCCTGAATGAACTGAATGTGTCCGTCAAATGCCAGAATTGCTGAATTATAGATATTTGTCCCTACGTTATCTTCGATTTCGGTTATACTCCCGAATAGTATTGCGGTTTCTTTGTTTGTGACTTTTGCAATCTCTTCAGCCTTGAGTTTGGCCGCAGACCGGAACTCAGCCTTCTCGACAAAATCTAGCGGAGGGTACCCAGTTAGTGAGAGTTCAGGAAAAATCACCATGTCGCATCCGTTCCCGGCACCCCATTTGTAACCGTCAGTTATTTTCTTCTTATTACCTTCAAGATCGCCTATTATAGTATTAATCTGACAAATTCCTAATTTCATATTTCTGCTGAATTATAGTTGGATTAATTTAAAATCTAAATATAAGGATTATGACACACTTAGTAATCTTTGCTGCCGCATCAGTTGAAAGCTAACCGATACAGCTCGCGGGAATTCATTTGTTTGTTACTTATCTAAGAATCTTCAGCACTTGTCTTTTTAATTAACATTCACATAACTGTCACTTAACAATTAATTAACATTAGAAGACCAAATTTGTAGCGTCGAAGCAAAAAAATTTATTAACTATTCAAAATGAGGAGTTCAATTTTTTGAACATGAAAAAGTTTACTTCCAAATTATTCTTACTTTTAACAATTTTTGTTTCCGGTGTAAATGCACAAAGCACCGGTAGTATCTCCGGATCAGTACTTGACAGAACCAATAATGATATGCTCATTGGTGCCAACGTTGTCGTTTTAGGTACAGATTTTGGTGCCTCAACTGATCTTGACGGAAAATACCTTATTAAAGGACTGAATCCAGGCAAATACAATCTTAAAGTTTCATTTATTTCCTATCAGTCTGTTACAATAGAAAATATTGAGGTAAAAGCCGGACAGACATCAAATGTTAATGTGCCCCTTGCTCCTGCCGCAACAGAGCTTGAAGAAGTTGTTGTAACAGCTGAAGCACTTTCCAATTCAGAGGGTGCCGTTCTCAAGATTCAGAAAAATTCAGATGAAATAGTTGATGGTATCAGCGCAGAACTTATCTCCAAAAATAATTCATCTGATGGTACAGACGTTCTTAAAAGAATGACGGGTGTTACAATTGCAGACGGTAAGTTTGCATTTATAAGAGGCGTTGGAGACAGATACAATAACACTACTCTTAATGGTGCTAACCTCCCCAGCACAGAACCCGAGAAAAAAAGTTTCTCTTACGATATTTTCCCTGCCGGACTCATTGAAAACATAATTACATCAAAGACATTTACTCCCGATAAACCAGCAGATTTCTCAGGCGGACTTGTACAGATTAAAACTGTTGAATTTCCCGAGAAGCTTTCAGTGGGTGTCAGCCTTTCAAGTTCGTTCAATACCCTGACCACCGGTAAAGATTTCATGAGCTATGCTGGCGGAAGCAGGTTTTTGGGTACTGACGACGGGACCAGGGCACTTCCCTCAGTAATTCCGTCAGGCAAAATTAATATTTCTCAGTTTACCGCAGCACAGCTTCAGGAATACGGCAGATCATTCAAAAATAACTGGAATTTCAATAGTTCTGCAGCACCGCTTAATGCAGGAATCAGCATTTCAGTAGGTGACAAATTCGATCTTGGAGGAGACCAGGTAGTAGGGTTTGTTGCCGCGCTGAATTATTCAAACTCAAACGCCACAGAAGATGCCGAGAGATCTTATTACTTTGTTGAGACCGGAACAGTGATTGAGCCTAAATATGCATACGCAGGAAGAAGTTACAAAAATTCTGTGATGTTGGGAGGAATGTTTAACATCAGCTACAAAATTGATCCTAAAAATAAGATCAGTCTAAAAAATATTTATAATCAGAATGCCGATGATGAAGTTACCGAATATTCAGGTGAATCAACTTCAAACTCTGCTTACAGAACTCTCTACTCAACAAGGTACGTAACAAGAAACCTTTTCTCCACACAGTTTATCGGTGAACATTATTTCAGCGTACTTTCAGGTCTCAATTTTGATTGGAATCTGAATTATGCAAGGTCAAACCGTGAAGAACCCGATGCCAAAAGATATATAAGACAGAGGGGACTGGATGATCCTAATGAGCAGATGAGAATACAGATTGATCAGTCAAACCTTACACGCTTTTTCGGTGATCTGGTAGATAACAATACCGGCGGTAGTGTTGATTTTAAACTTAAGGCTTTCGAAAATCCGATGCTTCCGACATTTAAGATTGGTGTAGCATATGATTACAAAGACAGAAAGTTTGATGCAAGATTATTTGGTTTCAGAAACGTTCCCGGCGGTGATTTTCTCCGTGAAGATGCTTTTATACTGGGAAGCATTGAAAATCTTTTTGCTCCGGAAAACTTTTCATCAAATTTTATCGAGATTGTTGAAATCACCAAGCCTTCTGATTCTTATAGTTCTGAACAGAGTATTTCAGCAGCATATATTGCATTTGATTACAATCTCACAGATCAGATCAAAATAATCACCGGTTTCAGAGTTGAAAATTCAAACCAGAAAATGGATTCTCAGTCACTGACGGGACAGCAGGTTAATGTTGACAAAAATTACAATGATTTTCTCCCCAGCCTGAATGTCGTTTATCAGCCGACAGAGTTCCTTAATGTCAGAGCTGCATATTCAAGAACCCTTGCCCGCCCTGAATTCAGAGAAATCGCTCCTTTCACCTATTACGACTTTCTTGAAAACGAACTTGTTCAGGGAAATCCCGGACTTACAAGAAGCCTTATTACTAACTATGATCTCAGAGTAGAGCTTTTTCCCGCCAGAGCAACAGAACTCATAGCTCTCAGCGTGTTCTATAAAGAGTTTGCAGACCCGATTGAGCAGACTCTTCTTGCTTCGGCAAACGAACCAATCAGATCTTATTCAAATGCTAATAAGGCAGAAAACCTAGGTGTTGAGCTTGAAATCAGAAAAACTCTTGACTTTGTTCTCCCCGAACTTGAGTTTGTGTCTTTTGTGGGTAATATTTCCTATATCAACTCAAAAGTAAAGTTTAATCAATCCGGAATTAACGGATCAACATTCCAGGAAACTGAAAGAGCTTTACAGGGTCAGGCTGATTACATCCTGAATTTCGGTCTTTACTATGATGGCTATATTAACGGTTTTAATGCATCATTAGTATACAATAAAGTCGGTGAAAAAATCGCAAAAGTAGGAACAGTTAACTTAGGAAACGTTATTGAAGTGCCAAGGGATCAGGTGGATATAATGGTTTCTCAGAAGCTGTTTGAACATTGGACACTGAAACTTGCCGTAAAAGATTTATTCGAAAACGATCATGTTCAGGTTCAGAGAACACCCGCCGGTGAGAGAGTTTCCCAGAAAATTAAAAAGGGAAGAGATTTTTCAGTAGGTGTTTCATATAAATTCTAAACAACATAAATAATAACAGAGGATCAGATGAGAAAAACTTTCTTTTTACTTTCATTACTCTTTTTAACTTGGAGCATCAATGCTCAGGTAGTTCTGGAAGGAAACATTACAACAAATACAACACTTACAGCTTCCAACAATTATCTGTTAAGAGGCTTTGTAAGAGTTGATTCAAACGTAACTTTAACCATTGAACCAGGTACCAGAATTTACGGTGAAAACGCTACTCAGGGTACACTTATCGTTAAACCCGGTGGAAAACTTATTGCAAACGGTACTGCAAATGCTCCGATCGTTATGACTTCAGAGTTCACCAAACCCGGTGCTTCAAGACCTGCAACATACGGTGACTGGGGTGGTCTTATTATTCTTGGTAACGCTCCGATTAACGTACCCGGCGGAAGAGCTTCTATCGAAGGTCCCGGCGATTCATATGGCGGAACAAATCCTAATGACAACAGTGGTTCATTAAAATATGTACGTGTTGAATTTCCCGGTATAGCATTTTCAGCTAACAACGAAATTAACGGTGTAACATTCGGTGGTGTCGGCAGCGGAACAACCGTTGAATATGTACAGGTTTCATACAGCGGTGACGATTCTTTTGAATTCTTCGGTGGTAATGTAAACTGTAAATATCTTATTGCACACAGAGGCTGGGATGATGATTTTGATACAGATTTTGGTTACAACGGTAAACTTCAGTACCTCCTTGGTGTAAGAGATCCTGAAATTGCTGATATCTCCGGTTCACATGGTTTTGAATCAGATAACGATGGCAGTGGTTCAAACAACCAGCCTTTAACAGCTCCCACATGGTGGAACGTTACACTGATAGGACCCCTCCCCACAAATCAGTCTGTATTCAATTCTAACTACAAGAGAGCAATGCACCTCAGAAGAAATTCACAGAACAAGATCAATAATACCCTTATGGTTGGCTGGCCTGTTGGCGTTCTTTTTGACGGTACCGGAACAATCAATGGTGCTGCCAACGGAACATGCTATATTAAAAATTCAATTTTAGCTGGTTACAAAGACAAATCATTAGATACCACTAAATCAAACGGTACTTTTGATCCTATTGCCTGGTTCCAGAGTGCTGCTAATAACAACGGCAGAATATTCACTAATTCCGCTGATGCAGTTCTTACTGATCCATTTAATCTTGTTTTACCTAATGCATTACCTGCTGCAGGTTCACCTGCTTTAACCGGTGCTGCAACTCCTCCTAATGACGGTTTTTTTGATCCTGCCGGAACATTTGTTGGTGCTTTCGGTTCAGTTAACTGGACTGCAGGCTGGTCAAATTTCACCCCTGTTACTTCAATAGGTGATGAAAATTCAACTGAAGTTGTTACAAGCTATGAACTCGGTCAGAATTACCCTAATCCGTTTAACCCTTCAACTAATATCAGATTCTCACTCCCTGAAGCCGGTAACGTAAAACTTTCAGTTTTCAATACCCTCGGTGAAAAAGTTGCCGAATTAGTTAATTCCACAATGGATGCAGGCGTTCATGAAGTTAACTTTAACGCTGCCGGTTTATCCAGCGGTCTTTATATCTACAGACTTGAAGCAGGAAACGTTGTCCTCTCAAGAAAAATGAACTTGCTGAAGTAAAACCTCCTCATTACTTCACTCTTCGACAAAGGCTCCTGCATAAGGAGCCTTTTTTATTTTAATGCAAGATTAGAATAAAGGGTGTAGGGTTTAGTTTTCAAAGGGGAAATTGAGGTGTAATTTTTGTGCGCTTCGGCGAATTAGCATAGCATAAACGGGTGAAAGCTGTGCAATATTCCGCTGTAAAGCTATTAAGGAGTGTACAAATCACATGAAACTCAAAGAAAGAAAGACTATGTATGAAACTGGGCACAGATCCCGGCTCTCTTTCTGATCTGACAATGTCAGGCAGACTGTAACACCTCCCTGGATCCCTTTAACATTTATGCTGACTATTGCATGTAGTGTTTTGCCTTGCTGTACCCGCTTCCTGATCCTGCTCCGCCCAAGATGGACTGATTATTTGGTTAAAACTAACGGCATAGATATTATTACAGTTGTAAAACGTTCCAGATTAAGAAGTTAGATCATAATCCATCTATTGCCGTTAACTTCAGTCAACAGATCGAAAGTACCAACATTTCCGGCTTCAGCCACATTTTAGATACAGCTGAAAATATATTCAGTGCGGTTAAAACAGGCAATGTTACATACTTGTAAGTCGGCCCAAAAATATTCCGACAGGAATGATTAACATTCAGACAACATCCGGTAACTTATTCTCTGTTGCAGTTCAAATGATACAACGGGAAATTATTTTCAGTTAATTATGACAGGAAGCAGATTATTTAGTAAAAAATAGGAACAAACATTGGAATTCACGTGAGAGGGGATTAATGATTTAGATGACACAGAGTGCATCTGACTCGTAAATGGCACATTAAATTAAGAATTTGCTTTGTCGGATTTTATTACACGACTTATTAATCATCAGTGATTCCTGTATACAGAAGAAAAAGGTATTCCCTCAGTATTAAAAAAATCTGAATGCTGTCAGAATAAACTGTTCAGACACCGAAGATTAGATTCAATACTCAACGGCAGAAGTCAAAAGAGAAACTCCGCAGATCAGGTCCTTTCAACAACAAGCTTTTGTTCTGCTACAGGATTAGGGAATTGAAATAATTTTTGCTTAATTGGCTCTTCCATCGGACGGAATTTATATTTCCGTACTTCGACACCGATTTGTTCTTTGCCAAGCTGTACAAGATTAAAAAAGACATTTTGTTTTTTTATACCATAAACAGACCCGCCTGAATTCAGTATTCGTACATCCTTCATGTTATAATCTCTCTGTTCATGAACATGACCATGAAAAACAGTCTTAACACCAAGCCCTGCAAAAAATCTTAAAAGTTTTTTTCTTTTTCTCAGTTTAAGAGTCTGACCTTCTATCTTTTGCCATAAGGAATGTGTCAGCGAATCTGATTCTGCATCGAGTTTATAAAAATGGTGGTGAATCAGCACTGCAACAGATTTAACTTCCTTTTTAAACATTTTTACTATCTCCGAGATTTCATCAATCTGTTCAGGACTGACAAATCCGTTTGAAGCAAAGGGGTTCCTGAGTCTTGAATAAATATCAATTGAATTTACAGCAATCAGCAAGGTGTCTTTGATAATTTTGGCAAAAGGATAAAAACAATTCCTGGAGATGTAAGCCGCATTATCAAGTGTTTTAGAAAAGACAGAGTGGAATTCACGTACTCTGGAGTCATAGTCTGTTTCTTTGCATCGCTCAGGAAACAGCACTATATCTTCTATAGACTGAACACCACCAAAAATATCATGATTACCAACTATTACAGTAAGTTTTTCTGATTCACTGAAACCATGTTTGCTAAGCAGATTTCTTACAATTCGTAAATCATCAGGGTCAGCGTTATCTGTTAAATCACCTGTAACTATCAGATGATCGGGATTTATTCTCGCCACCTCTGAGAGAAGATAGTCTGTTTTGTCAATATTGTTATTTGGAATAGCAGAATTAATGTGCAAATCAGATATATGGACAAGCTTCATAAATTTCCGTAAATTATTCAGCTAATATAGTTTATGGTTATTAACCTATTATTAATTCAGTTTTATGGAAATGTTATGTAAATGATTAAAAATCAGAAAATTATTTTAATGATTCAGAAAGGTATTTCATGGATTAAAGGTATGATTTTAAGACTGAATTCGTTCAGTCCGTCAAGTACAATTTTATCTTTTAAGTTTAAGTGTAAAGCAGCTTTCATTAAAAAAGGTGATTGTATAAAGGGAGACAATCACCTTAAAACCACATCTTATTCTTTATCAAACTTACGGAAAGCGAAAAAGAACTGCTTGAAGAAGTTCTCAGGGAAGAAGCTCCCAATTCCGTAAAACATTGGTTTCTTTTCTCTCGGAAAGTATGCTGTGCCGAATAAAAAGTCCCAGAAAGCAAATTTTGTGGCAAAATTCATATTATGAGCCTCATCATCCTTATCAGAATGATGCCATCTGTGCATTTCAGGGCCATTGATAATATATTGCAGCCAGCCTGTTCTGACATCAATGTTAGAATGAATCCACATACCCCAGACTGCAGAAACCGCACCTTTGATTACCGCAGCTTCTGCGGGGGCGCCAAGAAGTATAAAAGGAGCAAACTCTACAGTCTGATTAATCAGAATCTCAAGGGCATGGGATCTTGAACCGCTTAACCAGTCAACATCCTCTGTTGAGTGGTGAGCCTCATGAAGACGCCATAAGAATTTGTTATTATGCATCCATCTGTGGAACCAGTATATATAAAAATCATGGAACAGCAGTGAACCGAGCACTATTGCCCAGACAGGAACACCTGAAAGCAGCTGCAGACGGGATATACCTGTATTATTATCAATAAAATTAATCAGCACACCAATCAGAAGACCCAAAATATAACTTTGTGCTAAAGTATAGAGCACAAAATCATTAAAAAAGCCTTTCCTGAATAATTTTTGTCCTTTCTGATAAGGGAACAATCTTTCAAGAGTTATCAGAAGCAATGCTGAAACTGCGACAAAATAACCTGAGAGAACCGAAGGATCTCTGAAGTTGGTCGCGAATTTTATTATCTCATTTAATATATTAAGCAACCAATACATCAACTGTTAAATCCGGTTTATTGTACTCTTCTTAATTTCTTACGTGAAGCCATTTCACTCTCATATACTCTTTTAACACCATCACCGAAAGCAAGTTCCAAATCGCGGATATTTTCAACAAGTTTATGAAATCCTCCCACTTCAACTGAAGCAGCCTGATCAGTGCCCCACATTGCACGGTCAAGAGTTATATGTCTCTCAACAAAAGAAGCACCAAGTGTAACAGCAGCTTCTGTGGGGGCAAGTCCTGTTTCATGACCTGAATAACCGATAGGCACAGTGGGATATTTTGATCTCAGAGTGTGTATAACTTTGAGGTTAAGTTCTTCAAGTTTGCAGGGATAAGTTGAAGTAGCATGAGCAATCATGAGATTCTCCAGACCCATAGTCTCAACAGCTTTTTCAATCTCTTCCATTGTTGACATTCCGGTGGAAATCATTGTGGGTCTGTTAAGCTCTTTGTGTTTTAATAAAAGTTCAGTATCAGTAATGCATGCAGAAGCAATTTTATAAAGTTTGGGATTAAATTGTTCGATAAAATCAACTGCTTCAGTATCCCAGCAGGAAGCGAACCAAATAATTCCTTTTGAATCGCAATAATCAACGATATCCTGAAACTCTTCTTTTGTAAACTCCATCTTGTGGCGGTAATCAATGTAAGTGATTCTGCCCCAGGGAGTATCTCTTTCAATATTCCACTGATCTTTTGGCACACATATTTCAGGGGTTCTTTTCTGAAATTTTACTGCGTTGCAGCCTGCATAAACAGCACCGTCAATGAGTTTTTTTGCAATTTCTACTGAACCGTTATGATTGATACCAATTTCAGCGATCACAAACACCGGGTGCCCGTCACCGATGAATCCGGAACCAACTTTTATCTCTCTTTTACTCATCAAATACCTTTATTATTTGTTTGGTAGTAAATAATTAACTCGGCGAATTCTCTCACAGCGCCATGCCCGCCATGATTATCGCATACATAATCAACTTTGCTTTTAATGTACGGAAGTGCATCTCCCGGCGAGGCAGTGAGACCGGCTATTTCAATGACATCCAGATCATTGTAATCATCGCCTATATAAGCAATTTCATCAAGGGTGAAGCCTGTCTTTTCCAGAATATCGGCAAATACAGCCTTTTTATCCTTGATCCCGAGATACAGATGCTTAAGTTTGAGTTTTTCAGCTCTTTTTTTTACTGATTCTGATAACTCACCTGTAATTATCCCTGTTTCGATTCCGCAGAGATGTCTGAGTCTTTCAACTCCCATACCGTCCCGAATTGAGAATTTCTTATAAACTTCTCCTTCCGGCCCGTAATACACACCCGTATCTGTAAGTACTCCGTCGTTATCAGTAAGGAGTATTCTGACTTTTTTTGCCTTCTCCATTACTTGGGTTGTAACTGCGTTCTCATTGAAATTTTTTACCATATAGTAAACCCTCCGTCAACAACAAGATTGGCACCCGTCATATATGCCGAAGCATCAGATGCAAGAAACACCACTGCACCGCAGTAATCATCAGGTTTTGCCATTCTGTTGAGGGGAGTCCTCTTCGAGTAATTTTCGACAAAAAAGTCATCCTGATTATTTTCAACGCCTCCCGGGGAAAGGGTGTTAACACGAACTCCTGATTTACCCCAGTAAGCGGCAAGAAACTTAGTGAATGCTATAACTGCTCCTTTTGTTACGGGATATGCCGCAGTTTTAAAGAATTTCTGAATGCCGTTTCTATCTATATAAAGATCCTGATTAGGAGCTACGATCCCGTAAGTGGAGGCCACGTTAATTATGCTGCCTGAACCCTTTTCAGCCATAACGGTACCGATAATCTGTGAGCAGAGAAACATTCCCGTTACATTAACGGAAAGGGATTTATTCCAAAGATCAAGCGGATAGTTTTCAAATTTTGACTGCTCAAAAAGTGCTGCAGGATCTTCAAATTTATCATTAATAGCTGCATTATTGACCAGAATATCAATTTGTCCGAAATGAGCAAGAGTTAAATCCCGGAGTGCTTTAACTGAATCAGGGTCTGTTATATCTGCCCCGAATCCAATGGCTGAGCCGGGTAGCTCCGCTGCAAATTTATTGCATTCATCACCCTGCATATCAGTAACAACAACCCTGGCGCCTGCCTCCGAAAGAGCACGGCAGTGATTTCTCCCGATCAGACCAAGAGCACCCGTAACGACGGCAACTTTACCTGAAAGGTCAAATAAATTATTTCTCATAGGAGTTATTTCCTGTTGGGTTTAAGGTTAAAGTTTGAAGTCTTTCTGAAAACCGGCTCAACGGGCTTGCCTTTAAGATAACCTGCAACATTGCCTTCTTCAACAGCTTTTTTCAGGATCACAAGAGCTTCTTCATAAGCTGTGAAAGTGTAATCAATATCAGAATCGGTCAGAGCATAACTTATATTGTGGAAACCGCCCCACAAAATGCCGCGTTTGATCATTTCCTGCTGCACGAGTGATTTCATTTCCAGGGGATTACCGGCTGAGGGGCTGAAGTTTACAATGGTTCTGCAGTCATAACCCGTGCAAGAAGTGTAATCAATCCCGAGTTTTGCCGCAAGTGCGTTGTATCTGTCTTTAATTATTTTCCCTTTACGGGCCAGTTCACCCACTACATCATTTTTACGCATGAACTCAATAGTAGCCTTGGCTGCAGCAAGTGAGAGTGCTTCACCTCCAAAAGTGGTGAAGAAGAAAACTTCCTTCTCAAGAAGTGCCATTACATCTTTTCTGCCGGTAAGTATTGATATCGGCATACCATTAGCAACGGCTTTTGAAAATGTGGCAAGGTCTGCTCTGACGTTAAAGTACTCCTGTGCACCGCCTAACGCCACCCGGAAACCGGTCCACATCTCGTCAAAAATCAGCAGAATACCTTTTTCGTCGCATATTCTTCTGAGTTCAGGAATGAATTTGTCATCTGGCGCCTGGAATACGAAAGGCTCAAGAATTATACAGGCAACATCGTCATCAACCGAATCTGATACTGACTGAAGATCATTATAATTAATTGTATATGAAAGATTCTGAATGGCTTCAGGGATACCTTTATTCCTGTCGGTTACTGAGATATACCAGTCGTGCCAGCCGTGATATCCGCAGCAGAGTACTTTGGTTTTGCAGGTGAACGCGCGGGCCAGCCTTACAGCAGCAGATGTTACATCTGCACCGGTTTTTGAATATCTGACTGATTCTGCATTCGGGATTATCTCGTGAATAAGCTCCGCAACTTCAACCTCGAGGGGGTGCATAAGAGAAAATGTAATGCCATCTTCAAGCTGAGCTTTGATTGCATTATCAATCTCAGGAATAGCATAACCGAGTGAAAGTGGCCCTATGCCCATATTATAATCTATATATTCATTACCGTCAACATCCCAGACACGTGCGCCTTTTCCTTTTTTGAGGTATTTTGGGGCAACGCCGTTAACGTATTGACCGGGTCCTTTGGCAAGGGTCTGTGTTCCGGAGGGAATCAGTGCAGAGCCGCGTTCCCAGAGTTTATCTGATTCAGTAATTACAGGATAGTTTTCGTTTAATTTTACGCCGTTTTTCATTTCAATATTCCGATAAGATTCTGTTTAATTTTTAACGTGTCTTGTCTCTTCGGCTGAAATGGTTTTAAGTTCATCAAGATGATTTCTGTACCAGTTCACGCCGGCATATTTGCTGTTAATTTTTTTAAGCTCAGGTTTTTTATCCAGAAGAGTAAGAATGTCATACATTGAAAATATTTTATTCGGAGAATAAAGAAGATCATAAATTGTTTTTATGAACATATAATCTTCTTCATAATCAATAGTCCATCTGTGTGTCATTGAGTAATTCAATCCTGTTTCCCATTCAACATTGCCGATACTGAACCTATCAGGGTTTTCCCATATGAACGGGGTTGTATGCTCCCTTTCCATCTGCCTGACGGCCTCATCAAGAGCAATTTTCAGCACACCCATTTGCATGATTTCTACATCATTGCCATCAGGATAAGTTGCGGGATGGAGATTACTGACATAATCATATTTACCCGGATTATCAAAAAAGAATTTAACCGTTTTGTTTATCACTTCGGGATCAATCAGGGGGCAGTCTGAAGGGATCTTGATTATAATATCGGCTCCGAGAGCTTCAGCGGCCTTGTAATGGCGCTCAAGAAGATCGTTAAGGCTTCCACGGTAAACCGGGATATTTTCGCTGCGGCAGAAA
Source organism: uncultured Ignavibacteriaceae bacterium (assembly GCA_964411625.1). Classification (GTDB taxonomy): domain Bacteria; phylum Bacteroidota; class Ignavibacteria; order Ignavibacteriales; family Ignavibacteriaceae; genus JABWCA01. The sequence continues at coordinate 1,698 of CAYPMQ010000034.1, read as the reverse complement.
TTGTAAATCACGTCATCGGATGGCTCCACTGATGTGGCAACTATAACCGTACCCTTCAGTACAGATGCATTTATTCTTTCTATCTGTCTGTACAGGAGAGGCCTTCCGCTTAAAGCCATCATTACCTTAAAAGGGAGCCTTGAAGAACTCATTCTTGCCTGTACCACCGTGGCAATTTTTTGTCCGGAGAACAATATCTTTCCTCTGAAAAATTGAATTTTACAATCTTTAAAAATACGAAAAAACGGAGTAAGGATTCTTTAAATCTTTATTAACATTATCCGGTTAAGATGAATAAAACAATCCGTCAGTTCCGGAATGCCTCCTTAAAAGGGGAGCGGTTATTCAGTGCGTGAAATAGCGGAGAGATTAAAAAAAGGCCGGAATGAAAGACAGATTCCGGCCAAAAATTATGTTACTCTGACTTGTATATTATCCGCCCGTTAAAGACGGTCATCCGGACTTTTACATCTTTAATTTTTTCAGGGTTGATTGAAAAAATATCTTCCTGCAAAACCACGAGATCAGCTAATTTCCCAGGTTCAATTGAACCGAGCTCTTTTTCAGCAAACGCTGCGTAAGCATTATTGATAGTATAACATTTTACTGCTTCAGCAACCGTTATTTTCTGCTCAGGTATCCAACCATCCGGATTTTTGCCGTCAAGGGTCTGACGTGTAACGGCGGCATAGATACCCAGGAGGGGATTAATCGGTGCAACAGTCCAATCACTTCCGAAGCATAAAAGCACGCCGTGGTCAATAAAACTCCGGAAAGGATAAGTGTAATGTGTCCTTTTCTCACCTATCCTTTTTTCAGCCCAGACTCCGTCATCAATTGCATGATAAGGCTGTGCAGATGCGATAACGCCATATTCTTTTAAGAGGGGAATGTCTTCAAACCGTACATGCTGTGCGTGTTCAATACGGAAGCGACGATCCCACACCGGGTTCGATTTTATGATCTGACCGAAGAGATCAAGCATATACCTGTTTGCTCTGTCACCTATTGCATGAACTGAAAGCTGAAGCTTATTAAGATCGGCATCCATAGCCCATTTATCGAGTGAGCCGTCAGTAATAATATCCATCGGGAGTCCTGACGTTGTGGTATCCTGAACGTATTTATCAAAAAACCATGCCGTTGAAGATCCGAGTGATCCATCAGCAAATGCTTTTAATGATCCGAGTTTTATAAGGTCTGAACCAAAATTATATGTTATGCCCGCATCCCTGAGGTTGGTATATTCTGCAATAGGGAGTCTTGTGTAAATCCTTGTTGTAAGTCTCCCTTCTTTCTCAAATCTTATATAAGTTTTAAGATCGTTTTTATAAGTAATATCCTGAACAGAAGTAATTCCAAGCCTTGCGGTTTCCTTAAGGGCAGATTCAAGAGAAGTGTAATTTTCGTCATCAGACGCAGCGGGTATAAGCGAGCTGACCAGATTCATGGCATTATCTTTAAGGATGCCCGTAGGTTCGCCGGTAACGGGATCTTTCTCAATGAGCCCGCCTGCAGGAGAGGGTGTATTTTTATCAATACCTGCAAGTTTTAGGGCGTAACTGTTAGCAAGCGCCATATGCCCGTCAAATCTCCAGATAAAAACGGGTTTATCGTTTGAGAAATCATCTATCCATTCTTTGCGGGGAAGATCATTAATTTCCCAGGCTTCATGATCCCAGTCACCTCCCTGTATCC
>CAYPMQ010000033.1:0-18706 GCA_964411625.1 uncultured Ignavibacteriaceae bacterium | reverse complement strand
GTTCTTTGCCGGTACCGGAGTTGCCTGTAATCAGAACGGTACTGTCTGTCATCGCCACAGTCTTTGACAGGTTGTAAATTTTATTCATCGCTTTGCTTTTGCCGATGATATTAGAAAAATCAAAATTGCGGTTTAGCTCCCGTTTTAAAATCTGGTTTTCAGTCAGGAGGTTTTGAGTTTCAATTGACCGATTAACTTTTATTGAAAGTTCTTCAAATTCGATAGGTTTAAGAATATAATCAGTAGCACCCTCTCTGAGAGCTATTAATGCCGTTTCCAGGGCCCCGTAGGCAGTAATAATAATAAAAAGGACCCTTTGATCAGTTTCACGAACTCTTCGCAATAACTCGGTGCCTTTCATTTCGGGCATTTCAATATCAGAAATAATCAGGTCATAATGGCTATTTGAAAATTTATCAAGTGCAAGACGGCCATTTTCAGCAGTATCCACCACAAATCCCTCGTTTTTCAGAAAATATGCAAGTGAATCGCGTATTATTTCTTCATCATCTACAACTAAAATACTAAATGGCATTTAATCTCCGGAATTTAATAAACAGGATTTACTGGCAGAGTAATGATAAAACTTGTGCCTATATTTTCCTGGCTTTGTACATGGATATCCCCCTGAAATGATTTAATAATACCGTAACTGACCCAAAGCCCAAGACCGGTTCCTTTCCCGACTGCCTTGGTCGTGTAAAACGGTTCAAAAATTTTATTAAGGTTCTGTTCAGCGATTCCTTTCCCGTTATCAGACAACGTTATTACAACCTCATCCTTTTTATTTACGGTATTAGCGTTAATCTCCCCGATATAATCTGAGGGACTGCACTCTTTCATTTCAAGAACCGCATCAACGGCGTTAATCAGTATGTTCACAAACACCTGCTGTATCTGATCTGAAACCAGGGGGAGTTTCGGCATTGAATCGTCAAGGCTGTACTTAAAGATGATGTCTTTTGCTTTTTTACCAACCCTGACAATATCAAGGGCTTCTCTTAGATTCAGATTTATATCTGTTGATTTAAGCTCATAATTTGAAGGACGTGAAAAATCAACCAGGTCTCTGATTATTTTGGATATTCTGTTAATCTGCTTTTTAATCAGTTCAAGTTTTTCGATTATGAAAATATCTTTGGTAGAACGCTGAATGATCTGCGCGAGCGCTGATATTGATGCAAGGGGGTTTCCTACTTCATGAGCAACACCTGCTGCAAGCGTACCGATACTCTCCATCTTCTGGGTTTGGATAAGCTGTTTCTCGAGATTCCTTTGCCCTGTGAGGTCTCTGTGCAGACCAAAATATCCGATGATCTTCTTTTCCGAATCGAAAATGGGGCTGATCTGAAGATGTGAATAAAATGTATCGCCGTTTTTTCTCCGGTTTTCAACTTCACCAATCCAAGACTTTCCACCGGATATACTGCTCCACATATTATCCCACAATTTCTGAGAGTGTTTGCCACTGCCAAAAATTCTGGGATTCTGTCCGATGAGCTCATCTTTTCCGTAACCGCTCTCGTTTTCAAAAGCGGAATTCACAAATAACATTTTGCCCGCCAGATCAGTAATCTGAAGAGGTGTGCTGATATGTTCCGCTACGTATCTGAATCTTGTAAGGTTGGTTGCGTTCATATTGGTTTCAGTTCTATCCTCAACGACAAGAAGTACTCTTGCCTCACTTGAATCTTCATCATGAGCAGTATCGAGCAGAAACATTTTAACTCTTGTATCAGCGATATTTCCGGACTTTTCTTTCATGTGGGCCTGAAAAACAATTGCTTTTTCGCCTCCTGTACACCGTATTATAGCATGTTCAAAGCCGAGTACAGATTCAGGAGCAAGTATCTCAATGAAATTAAGCCCTGCATTTTTATCCAGACTGTAAGTATTAGATGCGGTTATATTAAAATTCCGGATTGTTCCCACCGAATCTAGTAAAAAATAAGATTCAGGCATGTTTCGGAAAAGCTCAAAATCTAAAGTAAGAGGGGTGGTTTTATTATCTGCCAAGAATGTTTCTCATTTTTAAGAAATATTAATGAAATATACAAAAAAATGCAATTCCCGTAAGCGATTAATTCATTTATACGCACATAAACAGCGATAAGGAAATAAAAATTGAATTGCATCACAATTCATATCTCAAATAACAACTTGAAATATTAGTATATTTGAATTCGAAATAAATTATAAAGCGGAGAAATATAAATGAGTGCGTCAAAAACGCAGGAAACAGTTGAAAAAGTAATTTCCCTTAGTAAAAGAAAAGGCTTTGTTTTTCAATCGAGTGAGATTTACGGAGGATTAAACGGCTGCTGGGATTACGGACCACTTGGGGCTGAAATGCTTAAAAATCTCAAGGAGGAATGGTGGAAATTCATGACTTACCGATCTGATGTCGAGGGACTTGATGCCTCAATTCTGATGGCACCCGATGTATGGAAAGCCTCAGGTCACGTTGATAATTTCACAGACCCGATGATTGATTGTAAAGTATGTAAGTCAAGATTCAGAGTTGATTACCTTCTGGAACTTATAAATCTGAAGAAAAAGATTAAAATGCTCGAGACTTCCGCAGCCGGAATTCCTGCACTCTCAGATGAAATAAGTGAACTTTTAAAAAATGCCGGAGAAAGGGGTTCGGGAATTGATGATTATCTGGAAGATAAGTTTGATCAGATCAGCGCACTTCCTGAAATCAGTGCTGAACTTACATGTCCCAAATGCGGCAATAAAGGATCATTCACATCCGCAAGAAAATTCAATCTGATGTTCAAAACTTTTCTTGGCCCGGTTGAAGACTCGGGTAATATTATCTATTTGAGACCGGAGACTGCCCAGGGAATTTTTGTCAACTTTCTGAATGTACAGAATGCGACACGACAGAAGCTTCCGTTTGGTATTGCGCAGATTGGAAAAGCTTTCAGGAATGAGATCAACACAAGGTATTTTCTCTTCAGAACCCGTGAGTTTGAGCAGATGGAAATGCAGTTTTTTGTAAAGCCATCTGATGATAAAAAATGGTTTGATTACTGGAAAGCAGAGAGACTTAGCTGGTTTAAAGAACTGGGTATGAATTCTTCCAAGCTCCGTTATCATGATCATCCGGCAAATAAACTTGCTCATTATGCAAAGGAAGCAACTGACATAGAGTATGAATTCCCGTTCGGTTGGGGTGAGATAGAAGGCATCCATAACCGAACCGATTTTGACCTTGGCAGACATGAAGAGTTTTCAGGAAAATCGCTTAAATATTTTGACGAAGAATCGAAAGAGAAATTTGTTCCTTATATTATCGAAACCTCTGCGGGCGCAAGCCGTTCTTTCATGGCATTTCTGATTGATTCTTATGATGAAGATGAAGTGAACGGTGAAAACAGAACCGTTCTCAGGCTTCACCCAAGGCTTGCACCAATAAAAGCTGCAGTTCTTCCTCTTGTAAATAAGGATGGTATGCCTGAGATCGCAGCTAAAATCGAAAACGATATAAAGCGTTCTTACAAAGTGTTTTATGATGATAAGGGTGCTATAGGCAGAAGATACAGAAGAATGGATGAGGTAGGAACCCCTTACTCTATAACCGTTGATAACCAGACCCTCGAAGATAATACGGTTACTATCAGAGAGCGGGATTCAATGGAACAAGTTAGAATTGACGGAAGTAAGATACTCAGCTATTTACATGAAAAAATCCTGAAATAAAATGAGACTGATCCGGTTATTTATCTTTTTGATTTTACTTGTTTCTTCAAATTTCGCCCAGAATCACGCCTCAAAAGATTCTATTATTGACAAGGGAGTAAAGGCAATTTACTCCCTTCAATTCTCTGAAGCAGAAACGATTTTCCGCAGTATCCTTACTGATGATCCTGAAAGCCCGGAGAGCAGATTCTTTCTCGCAATGATAGACTGGTGGAAGATTCTTGTTGATCTTGATAACCAAAGTTATGACGACATTTTTTTTCAGAAACTTGAAGATGTAATTTATTACTGCGATAAAAGACTGGATAAAAATCCCAAAGACATTGACGCACTTTTCTTTAAAGGTGGAGCAATAGGCTTCAGGGGAAGACTCAGGGCACTGAGGGAAAGCTGGTTAAAGGCGGCTGATGACGGCAGGGAGGCTTTACCGATTGTATCAGCCGTATCAGAACTTGATCCTTCTAATAAGGATGTTGATCTTGGTAAAGGCATTTACAATTATCTTGCCTCTGTTATTCCCGATAGATATCCGCTGCTTAAGCCGCTTATGATATTTTTCCCGTCAGGCAACAAGGCGGAGGGACTAAGACAGCTTGAAAACACTGCATTAAACGGCAGGTTTTCAAAATACGAGGCAATGTATTTTCTTGTTACAATTTATCAGAATTACGAAGATAATCCTTATAAGGCAGAAGTATATGCCAAAAAACTTACCGATGAATTTCCTCTTAATCCTGTGTTCCTGAAATGGCGGGGCAGAGCGGCAGTAAGGCGCGGAGACACACAGTTATGGAGTCAGGTTTATACCAGCCTGCTCAAAGGTGCCGATGAAAAGAAATTTGGTTTTACTGAGAGTGTTAAAAGAGAATCGGCATATTATCTGGGATTATACTATAAAAATATTAATGCCCCTGATTCAGCTCTCTACTTTCTGAATATCTCGGAAGAACTTTCAAGAAAGCTTGATGAGGAACCAACCGGTTATCTTGCAAATACTCTCCTTTTTCAGGGCATGGTGTATGATGTTCTCGGCAGGAGAGAAGATGCGGTTAAAAAATATGAGGAGGTTCTGGATATCAATGAATTTAACGGCTCTCACACCACCGCAAAAATGTATTTAAACTATCCCTTTAAATACTGACATTGAAAATTGTTCTGATTGATAATTATGACTCTTTTTCATATATCCTGTCTGATTACCTGCGCCAGACAGGGGCTGAGGTCACAGTTGTCAGAAATGATGCCGATCCTGCAATAATATCAGGGCAGCTTAAACCTGATAAGATACTTATCTCACCGGGACCGGGACATCCTTCAGAGGCTGGTATTTCAGCAGATGTAATCAGAAGTTACGCAGGAAAAATACCTGTTCTCGGGGTCTGCCTGGGGCATCAGGTCATTGGAATGCTGTACGGGTTTGAAGTGAAGAAATCACAGTTTCCCAGGCATGGTAAAGTTTCTGAAATAACTCATACGGGTGAAGGGGTTTTCAGAGGATTACCTCAGAATATTCTGATTATGAGATACCACTCACTTTATATAGAATCAAATGAAGTTCACCGGGGATTCAGCATTAGTGCCAAAACCTCTGACGGAATTATTATGGGTATCCGCAATGAGGAACTAAAGCTGGAGGGTGTGCAGTTTCATCCTGAATCTGTACTTACAGAATTCGGAAGGGAAATGATTAATAACTGGGTAAAAGAAGGGGCCCGCAGTTAACAAGCCCCTGCTGAAAATTAACTGATTTTTTCTCTCTCGTGGGCTTCAACCACAGCAATAGCCGCAACATTAATGATATCATCAATCTCGGCATCTTTCTGAAGTACATAAACGGGCTTGCTGAGTCCCTGCAGTATCGGACCAACAACAGTTGCCCCGCCTATTCTCGCAAGTAACTTATAAGCAATATTACCCGAATCAAGATTCGGGAAGATCAGAACGTTAGGTCTCTTTTTAACTTTAGAGAACGGGTAATCCTGCATAAGTATTTCCGGTACCGTTGCAGTATCAGCCTGCATCTCACCATCTGCCATGAGTTCAGGATAATTGTGATGAAGAATCTGAACTGCTTTCTTAACCTTATCACTCTGAGCACCCGGTGCACTGCCAAAGTTGCTGTATGAGAGCATAGCTATCACAGGCTCAATATTGAATCTTTTAACTGTATGTGCAGTCTGAACAGCTATTTCGGCCAGTTCCTCCGGTGTGGGGTCAACATTCACTGTAGTATCAGCAAAGAAGTAAACCCTGTTTTTAACCATAACGATATACATACCTGAGACACGTTTAACATCAGGTTTAAGTTTAATTACCTCAAGCGCCGGTCTTATTGTCTCCGGATAGTGGGATGTAAGACCTGCAATCATTGCGGAAGCATCACCCATATGTACCATCATGGAAGCAAAATAGTTTTTATGTCTGTGTTTAATGAGTAATCTTTCTGCTTCATGCAGGGTTACACCTTTTCTCTGCCTGAGCTTATAAAACTCCTCAATATACTCGTCATGCTTTTCAAATACCTCAGGATTAACAATTGTGAAGCCGGTTGAATCAATATTATTAGCTGAGATCAGCCCACTTATTTCGGCCTGATTACCGAGAAGAACCGGTTTAGCAATTTTCATCTCTGTCAGAATCTGTGCAGCTTTGAGGATTTTAACCTGATTGCCTTCGGGGAAAACGATGGTTTTCATTTTGCCTTGTGCAAGATGAATAATTCTTCTGATAATCTCTCTTGAAACTCCGAGTCTCTCGAGGAGCTGCTCATTATATTCCTCCCAGTCACTTATAGGCTTTCTTGCAACTCCCGCTTCCATCGCAGCCTTGGCAACTGCCGGGGCAACCCAAGTCAGTACCCTGGGATCAAATGGTTTAGGGACTATATATTCTCTGCCGAATTTTATATTTTCCCCGCCGTAAGCCTTTCTTACCATATCTGGTACCTCTTCTTTTGCAAGGGCTGCCAGCGCATATGAAGCGGCAAGCTTCATCTCTTCGGTAATAGCCTTGGCTCTTACGTCAAGTGCACCTCTGAAAATGAAGGGGAAGCCCAGAACATTATTAATCTGATTTGGATAATCAGATCTGCCTGTTGCTATAATTACGTCACTGCGGGCTTCCGTTGCATCCTCATAAGAAATTTCAGGTGTTGGATTAGCCATGGCAAACACGATCGGATCGGGGGCCATGGATCTGACCATGTCTTTGGTTACACAATTACCCGATGAAAGTCCGACAAATACGTCAGCACCAACCAATGCTTCTGCAAGTGTTCTGGCATCAGTTTCAACCGCAAGCTCTTCCTTGAATTCATTCATGCCAACAGTTCGTCCTTTATATACCACACCCTTGCTATCGCACAAGGTGATATTACTCTTGGTTGCACCGAGTTTGATATAAAGGCGGGCGCACGAAATTGCAGAAGCCCCGGCACCGTTAAAGACAATTTTAACTTCACTGAGTTTCTTCCCCGCAATTTCACATGCATTGATTATAGCAGCTCCGCTGATTATTGCAGTGCCATGCTGATCATCGTGAAATACAGGAATATTTAATTTTTTCTTTAATTCTTCTTCAATGTAAAAACATTCAGGTGCTTTAATATCCTCGAGGTTGATACCTCCGAATGTAGGCTCGAGAAGCTCGACACATTTGATTATTTCATCTGAATTTTTGGTATTAAGTTCTATGTCAAATACGTCAATATCGGCAAATCTCTTAAAAAGAACCGCTTTCCCTTCCATAACCGGTTTACCTGCCGCAGGGCCTATATCACCCAGTCCTAAAACTGCTGTGCCATTACTGACTACTGCCACAAGATTTCCTTTTGCCGTGTATTCGTAAGCAAGTGATTCATCTCGGGCGATCTCCAGACAAGGATCTGCAACACCCGGAGTATAAGCTAATGACAGATCTCTTTGAGTGGTGCAAGCTTTGGTAGGGACTACCTCAATTTTTCCCTTTCTGCCTTTGCTGTGATACTCAAGAGCTTCATTTTTCGTTATTTTCATTCTTTGCTCTCCTAAAATGCGATATTGCGATGGTTTATTAAATCTTAAGATTTAATAATGAAAGCTATGTAATAATAAGCGGAGAATCAATTAATAATGAACATAATTTCAATAATTTTTATTTGGGGTGGTGATTTTTATCCTTACACCGCGGAAAATGATTTATAACCATTCTCCCTTACAGCGGATCGGGGAAATGAAAAGAAGCTGAAAATGAAGGATTATACACTGGTTTGAGAAGGGAAAAGAACGCTGAATAGCAAAAATGAGGGAGGCTTTTTCAGCCTCCCTGAAGAGGAATATTACTTCATTAAAAGCATTTTTATGATTTGTGTTGAGCTACCGTCAGAGAGCCTGGCAAAATACATGCCTGACGGAAGCGAAGCACCTGAGAATCTGAAGCTGTGGGTGCCTGATTCAAGAGTTCCGCTGAAAAGTGTTTCAGTCAGATTACCGAGCACATCATATACTTCAAGAGAAACTGTCTTCTTCTCATTGATCAGCACATTAATTGTTGTTGAGGGATTGAAGGGATTGGGATAATTCTGCTGAATCAGGAAATTTTGCGGACCTGCGTTCTCTGTTTCGATTATATTCGAATATTTAAAGGTGCCATCGAGATCGATCTGTTTCAGGCGGTAGTACTGTTTGCCTTTAAGGGGAGATTCATCAAGAAAAGAATAATTTGACGGAATTGCAGTAGTGATATTTCCCTGAACCTCACCGATTTTGACCCATTCAGCTTTATTTGCGGAACGTTCTATTTCAAAGCGGCTGTTGTTCAGCTCTGTGGTGGTTACCCATGAAAGGAGAATTTTGCCGCCCAAGGGAGATGCCGTAAATGAGGTTAGCTCAACCGGCGTTGTATTATCAAGAGTAAAATCAATAATGTAAAGCCCGGAGTTGATATCGGAGACGAGTATATTTCCGCTTGGCAGATACGGATAAACACCCCAGGCACCCTCATAGGTTCCTGTAGTTGAAAGATAAGTGTCATACCATCCGGCCAGAGTCGGGTTTGACGGATTTGAAATATCCAGAATTACATATCCGTCTTTATAGTATGAAATATGCGCATAGTCACCCTTCACAAAAATATTGTGAACGGGCGAGTTGCCGGGCATTTTCCATGTTGGTACAATAAGGTTCCATGAAGTTCTATCCTGTACGTCCCAAATCGTAATGTCACGCTGATTAAATTCTTCACAAGCAATAAAGTATTTCTTATCTTCTGTAAGCCAGCCGCTGTGAGCATAAATTGAGGGCAGAGCAGCAGAGGAACTGACAAGAACAGGATTAGACTTATTAGTGACGTCTATAATATCATAGGTATTTTCTGAAGATGAATAAGCTGTATCGTTATAAACATAAATATCATGTATGTAACCTGTCTGAGTAAAGTATGATTTCCTCACCGGAGCAATGGGATTTGCGAGATCGAGAATATGAAGACCGCCTCCGCCGCCTGTTCCGACAACATAGGCATAACCGTTATCAATATAAATATTATGTGCGCTTGTAAACCAGGTTGTAACAGTATTCACGAGTGTAGCAGAGTTGGGTAAGCCGGATAAATCAACAATCTGCAGACCTGTACCTGTACCTGTGCCTTCAGTTGTAATATATGCATAGTGCTGATGGGTTTTAATATCACGCCATGTTGAGTTAGGACCCGTAATAAATGTCACAAGTCTTGGAGTGGCAGGATTAGTGACTTCTATTATGGCAGTACCCTGATAAGCTCCCATAATAGCATACTCCCTGCCTTCAGAATCAACGTAACCCCAGATATCGTTATAATCAAAATTGGGGCGGGGGTTAAGAGTTCCTTTCAGAACAGTGTTAAAAGGTGAGGTCTGACTGTTGACCACTGACGCAATTATTAAAAAAAATGCGGCTAAATATTTTAGCATTGGTTCTCCTGAATGAGGGCGATAAATTATATGTTTATTTTATATATACCAGTTTTGACTGTGCTGTTTGAGTTCCTGTGGTTAATGTGAAAATGTAGATTCCTGAAGGAGCGTTTAATTTAGCAAAATCAACGGAAAACGAGTGAGTTCCATTACTAAATAACAAATAATCAGACTGAAAAATTCTTTCTCCGTTAATATTTGTGATAAAGTATCTTATTCCGGCTGATTCTGATAAACTGAATCTGATTTTAGTCTCGGGGTTGAATGGATTTGGGTATACAGAAATGTTAAAAACTTCAGGCAGAACAGTATGGTCTTCAGCAGATAGAATTTCATCATTTCTGAAGTATAAAAGTCCGCCTCTGTAATTTCCGAAAAAGAAATCGGGATCGGTATCACCGTCAAAATCAAAAATCCACGGGCTCAGTTCCGACCCGACAAAATCACCGGGAAGAGTAAATGACTGCCGGCTCCAGACAGGATTAATAACTGTTCCGGTGTTACTGTATAAATACAATACACCCGCTCTGCTTCCTGAGATGAGTTCAGGTTTATCGTCACCCGTCAGGTCGTAAAGAACAGGAAACGAGTTATCTCCGACATCAAGATTCTGGAAATAAACTGCATCCTTAGTAAATGCCGAAGTGAAATTACCCGTTTCATTTTTATACAGAGTGAAACGTCCGTTAAAAGCTCCGCACACTATATCAATATCCCCGTCGGAGTCATAATCATATAAAAACGGTTTTGAATACAAACCGGCATCTATATCTGTATTGCCTGCTTCAGTAAGAAACTGACCCGATGAAAACGAAGGGCTCTGCGGTGATCCGTTGTTCCTGTAAAACATGAGTTTCCCGTCAAACCTGCCCGTAACGAGATCATAATCGCCGTCTGAATCCACATCTGAAAATGATGGCGCTATGGTAAGTTCACCTGAAATGCCCGCATACATATCTGTTCTGAACACATAGACGGCACTGAATCGTGTTCCGATGTTCTCATAAAAATGAATGCTTCCCAGCGGATTGTTTGCTGAACCGGCAAAGAAGTCAAAATCTCCGTCTGCATCAATATCACAGAAAACAGGGGAACTCTGGATTCCAAAATCCGCAGTGTAAAAATAATTCTCGGTAACCTTTCTGAAATCAGGCGAAAAAGCAGTTCCGTTGTTTCTGTAATAAATAAGTGACTGAGGAACGGAAGGATCGTATAAAACCGATACGAGAAGGTCGTAATCACCATCTCCGTCAAAATCCGTGAATCTCGGCATGTTGAAGCCGCTGGTAACCAGACTGTCTGAATTTGAGGGGTAGAATGAATATTTCACAAAATAGGAAGGTGCAGAAGGATTTCCGTTATTTTCCAGGTAATAAAGACTTGTACTGAAAAAATCACCCCAGATCATGTCTTTATCGCCGTCATTATCTATGTCGGCAAAATCAATAGAGCTTGCTCCATGCCTGTTGTCATTCACTCTGCCGGGTTTTCCTCCGCCTATGATAATTATATTCAGCCATTGTGTGGTTCTGAAAGTAAACTGGAAGTTCTGTGGAGTGCCTGTATTTTCAATGAATGAAAGACTGCCGGATGAATTGCCTGAAATAAGATCTTCATCACCATCGGCATCAACATCTGTAAAAACAGGATTACAGGCGCTTTCTGAAAACACAGGATCTCCTGCTGTATCTTTAAGAGTATCAGCAATTTTAGTGAATGAAGGTGAGGCGGGGGAGCCGTCATTACGGTAAAACCTTATGAAGTTATCACCGCGGCCTGTGAAGTAATCTTTATCCCCGTCACTATCAATATCTACAAAATAAAACCAGTCTTTAAATTCTATTCCCGGGAAAGGTACTGCTGTAAGAGTGTAATCAGGAGATTGAATTGTTCCACAATTTATATAGTAACTTACCGACCCATCACTGTCAAGAACAAACAGTTCATACTTACCGTCATTATTAAGGTCAGTGAACTGAAATTCGGGATTATTGCTTCCGCCGCTGAATACATTTTTCAGAGGGAGGTTATTCCTGAAAAAAATCTGAGAATCAAAAATTCTCTTAAGATTCTGAGCAGAAAGCATAAATCCTGAAAAAATTAGTATTAAGATAAGTTTCATGGGTTATTTGTTCTCCAGAATATAAAGTGCTGTATCTCCTATCCTTCTGTAAGGCTCCAACCCAAAAGCAGCAGAATCTTTTTCAACAGTCTGAACGGATCTTTCTATTAATAATATTCCGTCTGCTGAAAGAAGTTTCTTTACTTTTATGATATCAAAGCACTCGTGAATGTCAAACATAAAAAACGGGGGATCTGCAAGAATAAGATCGTATTTATAAGAACAGGAAGAAAGATACTTAACGGTATCTGTTTTAAAGATCTTTACCCTGTCATTTACTCCAAGCTTAGCCGCGTTTTCAGTTAAATTCTGATAAACTTTGAAATTCTTCTCGATAAAGTGGACCTCACGGGCACCTCTTGAAAGTGCTTCAAAGCCCAGCGAGCCGCTGCCCGAGTAAAGATCAAGCACAAACGAATCATCAAAACCAAAGAAATTATTTAACTGATTAAATATTGATTCTTTTACTTTCTCGGTTGTGGGTCGGGTGAATTTACTGTCAGGTGCTTTAATGAACCGGCCGCCCAGCTCGCCGGAAATAATACGAAGTCTCATTCTTAATTAAAAATTATGAAGGGCGGCGCCGAGTGCTGCAATGCCGGAAAATACCGGAAGCCCCGGGTTAAAGATTTTAATATCATTGCTCTTGAGCCGGTCAAACAGATTCTCAAACGTCAGACCTGACTTTGATTGCAGCAGAGATATGAATGTCTTTGTACTGCTTTCCGAAAAAAAGAAAACTTTTGAGGGATTATTTGCAGAAGCAAAATCAATCATCAGTTCAATGAGATCGTTGGGTACTCTTATTTCCTTAATCTCAAATGAAAAGAGTTCATTTCCCGAGTAATAAATTGCCGCAACCTTATTACCGGTAAGATGAAAACAAGCCATGCTCCGGGCTTCCGGATACAGCTTTCTCACAACCCGGTCAACTGAAAACCATGATGGTTCAATCAGCAGCTCAAACTCAAAATCAAAAAGGGATCTTATACTCTTATAAAATCTGGAATGAACAGTTGAGATAAGCAGGGAGTCACCGGAATTGTTTTTGACTATCTTTATTATTTCCTGACCATCATTTTTATACGGAAAGATCATTTTTAACTCCCATCTGAGCTGTTCCATAATTTCACCGGGCTTTAAGGGGTATGCAGCGGGGAGGACAAATGAGTTGCACCTTGAGGGGTGAACCGAAACAGGTAAAAAAAAGCTTTCTCCGTTGAATGAAGCATCTCCGGAGAAAGCCTGCGTTAAAAATGATTTATCAAACTCGCCTGAAAATATATCCGTCACCCTGAAAAGAGGTAACCTTTTAGCTCCCGGCTTTTCATGACCGGTAGCATCCCCGGCTATACTGATTAAACAGGACCCGTTGTCATTAAAAAATAATCCGGTACCCGGTTTAACCATCAGGAAATTATTCCCAGGAAGCCGAATTTTTCAGTGCGTCATTTGAAAGATCACCCACCGTACCGTAACCGTCAGGATCTTCAATTCTGTATTTTGTTCCAATAGTTAAGGTGGTATCAATTCTCAGTACTTTACCGGCCGCCGTAACTGTTGAGTCAAAGCTTCTGCTGGTATCAACAAGCAGAACATAGGCCTGATTTGATTTAGGTGTTTTCCTTAAAGAATCTATAAGGCTTTTGTTGGCATACAGATATTTGTATACCGGCTTATTAGTGATTGAATCAATAGCCATATAAAGTTTTTCACCATTTGGTGATTTAAGGAAATTAATCAGCGAATCAATACTTGTCGTATATTTACCGTTAACGGAAAAATATGCCTGCTGTGCATCTCTGAGAAGAAGCATTCTGAGACGGCTCTCTTTCTGGTAGTATTTTTCCTGTTGTACTATTTCTTTTGGATCAATCACTGCAATTTTAATAAGTATCACCACTAAAACTACAACAATTGCATAGAGACCAACGTGCAAATACAATGGATCTCTTGACTGGGCCATTTATCCTCCAAGCTTTATCTTTTAGTTTTTATAAAAATATAATCTTTTATCTTTTCTAATTTGGAGTTACCGATGCCTTTAACTTTCAGTAAATCTTGTGTACTGCTAAAATAGCCAATATTTTGACGAAATTCCAATATTTTTTTAGCCAGATGTTCACCAATTCCCGGTAATTTTACCAAATCAGCTAATCCGGCTTCGTTAATATTGATTTTTTCTCCGTGTGCAAGTTTACCGGGCAGTTGTCTTCTTAACTGCGGCTGTGCTTTTCGGGAGTTTACATCTGCAGCGGATCTTGCCTTAAGAAACAGTTTCTCGCTTTCAGAATAATCAAAAACCGGAGCCGCCGGATTAACCCTGTAATAATCTATGCCCCTGAGAACCAAACCTGATGCTGCAGATAAACTCAAAAAAACCAGAATCAGCAATTCGCTTTTTGTAAGCGGAATCTTTTCTGAAAGTTTTTTAAAGACAGCCATTTAAATTAAACTGTTAATTAGAAACTAAAAACTAAATTTACGGAAAAAACCGCCCAAATCGTTTTCTTTTCCTGTAATATTTGGCTGAGCAGCCAGTTCTCTAAGGAGCTCTTTTTCTTTCTGATTGACTTTCTTTGGCATTATGAGATTAATGCGTATAAGCTGATCACCGTATCCGCCGGAATTCAGGTGTTTTATGCCTTTCTCCTTCATTCTCAGGAGCTTACCGGGAGGTGTTCCCGCATCAATTTCTATTTTGACATTTTTACCTGTGAGAGTCGGAACTTCTGCGGTTGTGCCCAGCACGAGTTCAGGATAACTGACTTCAAGATCAAATATTATATTATCTCCCTCGCGTTTGAAGAATTCATGCTGAACCTCCTGAAAGGCTACAATAAGATCCCCGAATTCACCGCCTCTGATCCCCGCATTACCTTCGCGTCTCATAGTCAGGTAATTTTCTTTAGTAACTCCTGAAGGAATATCCACCGAAACGGTCACTTCATCCTGCACTCTGCCATCTCCCATACATTTGCGGCAGGGTTTATCAATGACAGTGCCTTCACCATTACAATTTGCACAGGGCTGAATATTTACAAACTGTCCGAAAACTGAGCGTGATACATTTCTTATTTCGCCTGTTCCGTTGCAGACATTACAGGTTTTATGAGATGACCCTCCATCAGAGCCGGAGCCGCTGCACTGATCACATCGTACATATTTTTTCAGCTTTATCTTTTTTGTTGTTCCGGTAGCAATTTCCTCGAGTTTCAGCTTGATTGTAACTCTTAGATCCGAGCCCGGAATGCCTGAAGAACGTCTTCTGCCGCGTGAACCTCCGCCTCTGCCGCTTCCGAAAATATCATCAAAAATAGAGCCGCCTCCAAAAATATCAGAGAACTGGGAGAAGATATCATTTATATTACTGAAACCATGGAAATCCTGCCCGCCTCTGAGGCCTTCATGACCAAAACGGTCGTATTTGGCTTTTTTATCATCATCAGAAAGAACTTCGTATGCTTCTGCGGCTTCCTTGAATTTTTCTTCTGCCTCTTTGTTATCGGGATTGCGGTCAGGATGATACTGCATAGCAATCTTACGATAAGCTTTTTTAATTTCATCTTTACCGGCGTTTTTTGAGATTCCCAGAATCTCGTAATAATCTCTTTTTGCCATTGTTAAATACTATCCTCCGCTTCTGATTTGGTTTCTTCAGATTTTTGCCCGCCTGAGTTTTCATCACTTACAACAACCTGAGCATGTCTTATTACTTTATCTTTATACATATATGCCGGCGTAAATTCCGATATAACCGTGTGTGGAGGGTACTCGGGTGAGTTCTGATGCATCAGCGCGTCGTGCAAATCAACATTGAATTCTTTACCGATGCTCTCAAGCTTCTGCACACCTGATTCATCCAGAACCTTTGATAATTTCTGATAAATGAGCTGAATTCCTTTTTTAACGGAATCAACTTCTTTTGCTTTATCTATTTCAGTCAGGGATCTTTCAAAATCATCAAGAACAGGAAGAAGTCTTCTGATTATAGACTCGCCTTCATATCTGAAGAAATCGGCTTTTTCCTTTTCATTACGCCTTCTGATATTCTCCAGCTCTGCTATATTCCTGATAAGGAGATCCTGTTTTTCCTTTAATTCCTGATTTTCCTTCTTTAAGTTGCTGATAATTTCATCCTTTTCTGATAATTCCTGAGGCTGATCTGATTCAGCCTTTAATTCATCTGAAGCTGTATCGGCACCCTCCTGAGTTAAGGGTGATTCGCTTGTGATTTCTGCTTCCTGATTCAATTCTGTATTATTTTCTTTCAGATTTTCTTTATTGTTTTTGTTTTTTGACATGTTAAATCCCTCATGATTTATTCAAAACTTCTGTGAGTAATTTTGAAGTATAATCAACGATTGCAATAATTTTTGAATAATCCATTCTTTTCGGACCAATGATACCAAGTTTGCCGTTTACCTTACCGATTTTATATTCTTTAATAACAACACTGTAATCCTCAAGGTTCTTACTGTCAAGTTCAGTTCCTATCGCAACATTGACATCAACAGTTTTAGGAATAGAGTTTTCTGATACCGGCGATGGTTTATCGAGGATATGAACAATTATGTCTTTATCCTCAATCAGTTCCAGAATACTCTCAAATTTTCCGGGATTTTCAAATTCCGGCTGTTTTACAAGGTTTCTGCCTCCTGATACTACCACTTTTTCTTTTGTGCTGGCATCCCTGAAGATTCTGTCAAGTGAAGAAGAGATTGCCTTAAGCAGGGGATTATCGATCAGATCATTATGTGAACTGATCCTTTCCGCAAAAGTTTCTCTGATCTCGATGAGTTTCAGCCCGCTCAGTTTTTCGTTCAGAAGTGACTGAACGGGATCAATAAACTTATCCTCAATTTCATACTGCAGCTCCAGTGTGATAGTTTTTAACAGACCCGAAGCTATACTCAGCACAACCAAAAGTCTCTTTGATGAGACAAGTACCAGCTGCAGCTTTGTAAGAACACCGCTTTCGATATCCGGATAGACCACACAGGCAAGCTGGTTGGTAATTCTGCTCAGCAGCCTTGATGTGGTTTCAATCAGATCATTCTGACTTAAGTTCTCCGCTGTCAGTTCCTTGTTCAGCAGATTTTTTTCTGATCCCTTGATTCTCTGAAGATCCATCAGATAGTCAACATACACTCTGTAACCCTTATCCGTCGGGATTCTTCCTGCAGAAGTATGCGGATGATCAATAAAACCGCTATCCTCAAGATCAGACATAATATTTCTTACAGAAGCAGGAGAGAGTCCGATTTCGTACTTTTTAGTAATATTCCGGGAGCCAACCGGGGCGGCGGTCAGAATAAATTGCTGTATGATGTAACGCAGAATGTTTTTTTCTCGCTGAGTCAGTTCACTTGTCTGCATCTGAAGTAAAAAATTATTTAACTTATAAATTTAATGTTTTATTTACTTTAACTCAATCCCATTTAAAGAATCTGATAAGCGGCAGGTCTCGCGGCTTTCATGTTCAGAATAAACTGATAAAAGGGGTGTTTTACGGATGCTAACTCAGAGCAAGCTGCTAAATTCAAACCCGGCATGAATAAAATTCTGAATTTTCTGTGAAGCAGCCTCCCTGTAATCAGTATTCCGGCAACCTCATGAAAAAATAAACCACCAGAAAATTTGATTGCAGAGTAAATCAAAGAGATTTCTATGTGCACTCTCTTTTGATTTTACAGTCAAGTTCAGTTATATTTGTTAGTCTTGATATAACCGTTTATTCAGAATAAACTTTACATTTTTAATTTAGGATTTACAGATGACCTTTGAACAGGTTTTATTCGGATTTTTTGCTGTGATCGCCGTTGTTTCATCACTCTTAATGATAACACGAAAAAACCCGGTCATTTCAGCCCTTTTTCTAATATTAAATTTCGGAGCACTTTCAGGGATATATATAATGCTGCAGGCACAGTTCATAGCTGTTGTTCAGGTTATAGTTTATGCTGGAGCCATCATGGTTCTGTTCCTTTTCGTGATAATGCTCCTTAGGCCGGAAAACGAAAGAGAGTTTTTCAAAGAAAAACCCGGACTGAAGGTGTTTGCGCTTGCTTTAGGCGCATTTATGTTCCTGCAGCTTGTTTATGCAATTTTCTTTGCAGGATCTTTCAGCCCTCAGGCAGATTACGTTAAAAAGTCATACGGGGTAGGGAAAATTGAAAACATCGGCTTAAAACTTTACACAGAGTACTTACTGCCCTTCGAATCAATAGCATTCCTTTTATTAGCCGCAACAATCGGCGCACTAGTTTTATCCAAAAAGAAATTTGACTGAGATAGATACAGGATAATGAGCATTCCACTTGAATTTTACCTTGTCTTGAGTGCATTCATGTTTGTAACAGGGGTTGCCGGAGTGTTAACCCGCCGAAATGCAATAGTTGTGTTTATGTCGATTGAGCTGATGCTTAACTCGGCAAATCTTACACTTGTAGCCTACTCATCTTTTCTCGGAGATACCGTAGGTCAGTTATTTGTGTTCTTTGTTATGGCAGTTGCCGCTGCCGAAGTGGCGGTGGGTCTTGCAATCATAATAGCTATTTTCAGGAACAAGATAACTGTTAATATTGATGAAATAAATATTCTTAAATGGTAGACCATAATACTAATATTACAATATGATTAATTACATATTCTTAGCGGTACTTATTCCCTTTATCGGCTTTTTAATAAACGGCCTTGCAGGGAGAAAGATCAAAAATGAAAAAGTCATCGGAATGATAGGGGCCGGCGCAGTGGGCGCTGCCTTTATTGTTGTTCTGATGTCATTTTTTGAACTTCTCGGGCTCCCTGCGGATGAGAGAAAAAAGATTGTAACACTTTTCACCTGGCTTAAGACAGGTGGTCTTGATGTCTCTGTGGCGTATCAGGTTGATCAGCTATCAATTCTGATGTCTTTAATTGTAACGGGCGTTGGGTTTGTTATCCAT
>CAYPMQ010000032.1:0-19001 GCA_964411625.1 uncultured Ignavibacteriaceae bacterium | reverse complement strand
ATAAAAGTCCTTCTGATCTATGTAGATCCAGGCAACCGAATTAATGAAAAGTCCTGTATTATAAAAATATTTTTTCGAATAATTGCTGATATCTTTTAATGCCTGCTGTGATTCATCAGACATAAAAGGCAGCCAGTGAAAGTCTTCAGTCTTCTTACTTTTCCAGTACTTGAATATGGCAATTGCTAATGTAGCTTCATAAAAATTCTTGTCATATTCAAGACACTTTTCAAAAGATTTAAGAGCATCATACCCTTCTGTAAGCACTGAGAACCAATTCCGGTTGATATAGTCATAATATGCGCTGTATGAAAGTGCAAGCGCCATGAAGTAATGGCTCCAGGCACTTTTGGGGTTTTCATCAATCCTGTTATCTGCCTGATCAACAGCGTCATCAATAAGCGAACTTATCTTCTTCTCATCAAAGGGTACCTGAAGATCAAATGACTTTACTATCTCGGTTGCTGCAAGGAATATCTTTCCCGCCGGTAATTCAGGGTATCTCTTATCAAGTTCTCTGAATGTCTGCTCAGCTTCCTGATACTTCGTTTTTTCAATCTGGTTTATTCCTGTCTCAATCAGTTTATGGACCTCATTATCAGGATAAGTCTGTCCCTTTATTGAGAGCGGTATGATAATAAGAAGCAGAGCAACAATTTTGTTAAACATTATTTCCGGAGTTAGTTATTTAATTTTTTTACCTGCTATAGTAAGCAGATTTACAAAAGGCGATAACGCGGGGGTGTAATTAAAATCCATTTCAGACAGCCTGCCTGCCGGTATCCTGTTTTTTATCATTACTGAAATAATGTCAAGATAACCTGACACTTCTTTTCCTCCGATAAACTCGGCACCGAGAATCATCCTGTCTGATTTTCTGTAAATGATTTTTCCGAAAGTTTTACGGGTTTCAGGCATGACTTTGGGCATATTATCGGCAATTACGGTAACTGAATCTGTCACAAAGCCATGTATTTTCGCTTCCTTTTCACTTATGCCGGATACTCCTGCATAGTTATCAAAAAATCTGAATGAGAGATTCCTTACGAGACCACCTATCTGACGTTTGAAACCCGAAATGTTCTCTGCTGCCGCATGACCTGATCTGTAAGATGCAGTTGCCGAATAAAAGAGAATGTTCCTGTTTGTTATGAAATCGCGGTACTCTGAACAGTCACCTGCTGTGTATATATCCTTATCATCAGTCCGCTGAAAGAGATCAGTTTTAATACCGCCTGCAGGACCCCTGCCGAGACCGCTCCTGAAAGCCAGACCGGTTTCCGGACTGAAACCCGCTGCAAGAATCACAAAACAGGTATCTATCAGCAGACTTCCGGATTTAATCTTTACGATTTTCCCTTCTCTCTCAAACGCTTTAAGATCAGAGGCGCCTGTTATAACATTTATCTTCTTTTGTCTGAGTATTTCCGTGAGTATTGCCGAAAACTCGGGCGAAGCAGAAGGCATTATTCTTTCTGCCTGCTCTATCAACGTAATATCATCATGCTTTACGGAAAGAGTATCACAGATTTCAAGACCGATATATCCCCCGCCTATCACAGCTATCCGCTGAGGTATCTTACTGCTGAAGTACCCGTGGATGCCGTATAAATCACTGATAGATTTCAGAGTGAAAACATTTTTATAACTTCCTTCAAACTGAGGGGGTATAACTGCTTTTGATCCCGTGGCAATTATCAGTTTGCCGTAAGGCAGACTTCCTTGGTTTCCCGATTTATCAATAAATAACACTTCTTTCTTAACTCTGTCAATAAAAGTAACTTCAGTTTCCGTGAATACTTTAACTCCTTTTTCACGCTCAAAAGATTCAGAATTAAAGAATACGAGCTTATCAGGGCTCTGAATTTCACCGCTGAAATAAAAAGGCATCTCGCAGGTACCTGTTGAGATATATTGAGATTTCTCAAACAGAATCACTTCTTCCGAAGGATTAAGCTTTTTAAGTCTTGCAGCCGCTGCAGCTCCCGCGGCATTTCCGCCTATAACCACAAAGCCTGATCTCTTACCGGGTATCATTTTTCATTTTTCCTTGAAGCTGAGAGTAAAAGGAACACCATAAAAACCGAAATTCCTTCTGATCGCTTTTTCCAGATATCTGGTATAAGAATCAGGTATCTGCTTGGGATAATTACAGAAGAAAATAAAAACAGGATAATGATTACCCACCTGGGTTATATACTTAATTCTGATTTCCCTTCCGGTATGTGTTGCGGGCGGGGGAATCTTTGAAATCTCTTCAAGCATGATATCATTCAGTTCATTTGTAGGGATCTTTTTATGTCTCTCCTGATGAATCTCTTTTGCCATATCAATAAGCTTGTAGATTCTTTGCTTGGTTAAAGCCGAAATAAAAACTATCGGCAGGTAGTCAATGTTACCCAGCTTTTCACGTATCTTTTTCTCAAATTCTTTTGCAGTTTTATCATCCTTTTCTACAAGGTCCCATTTATTAACTGCAAGAATTATTCCCTTCCGCCGCCTGACGGCTTCATCAAGTATTTTCTGATCCTGATTTTCAAAACCCTGTGTGGCGTCAATAAGAAGTACGGAAACCGTTGAATCAGCAATTGCTTTGAGAGTTCTAACGGTCGAATAATATTCTATATTCTCGGATATCTTCGATTTTTTACGAAGACCTGC
The DNA here is from genome assembly GCA_964411625.1 of uncultured Ignavibacteriaceae bacterium. Classification (GTDB taxonomy): domain Bacteria; phylum Bacteroidota; class Ignavibacteria; order Ignavibacteriales; family Ignavibacteriaceae; genus JABWCA01. The sequence goes on along the minus strand of CAYPMQ010000032.1, from coordinate 16,340 downwards.
AGTATCAATAAGTACTATCTCTTCCCCGTAATACTTCAGGATAGAGTCAATACTGTCACGGGTTGTTCCCGGCACATCTGTAACTATGCTTCTGTCATATCCCAGAAGTGAATTAGTAAGAGATGATTTCCCTACATTTGGTCTTCCCACAAGTGCTATTTTAACCCTCGGATCCTCTTCCTCTTCCCCTGCTTCAGGCATATCCCCGGTGATGATATCGAGAAGGTCACCGGTCATTCTTCCTCCGAGTGCAGAAACGGGATGAGGCTCACCAAGACCAAGACTGTAAAATTCATGAATGTTAGGTTCCTGATGGTGAGAATCAATTTTATTCACAATAAGCATGACTTTCTTGCGGCTGTTACGAAGCATCTTTCCAATCTCGTAATCAAACGGGGTGATACCGGCTTTCCCGTCAACCATGAAAAGAATTACATCTGCCTCCGTGATCGCAATCTCAACCTGTTCACGTATTGCAGTTTCAAAAAGTTCGGGAGAGTCAGGCACATACCCGCCGGTATCCACAAGTCTGAATCTCTTACCTGTCCACTCCACCTCGCCGAAATTACGGTCACGGGTTACGCCGGGAACGTTTTCAACAATTGCATCCTTGCTGCCGGTCAGTCTGTTAAAAAAAGTAGATTTACCAACATTTGGTCTGCCCACAATAACTACTAATTTATCACGCATCTGTTATGATTAAGCTTTATAATGTAAACTTTAAATGTAATGAATTAAATAATCAGAGGAAACAGAATCATTTAAGATGGGGAAAGAAGATTATTATAATGATGAGAGTTTCTTCTGTAAGACCCGTAAGATTGTGTAATGTATCTTCTGACCACCTAAAAGCAAAAAGGAAATAAAATAGAAAAACCCGGTCATTTTTACTTCATGCCGGGTTATAAATTAAAAATATGTCTCACTTAACCGGGGCTGCTATTTTCTCTGAATAGTATCCTGGTCTTTGGTCTGAACTGCGGACTGGATTTTTTTGAACTTAAAATCATTTTTAATCAGAGCATAAACCGTGTCAGCAACAAGTCCGCCCCCGGCATTGGTGAAATGAATACCGTCATTCTCCCGCATCGATTGTAATTTACCTCTGTAATTGAGGAAAGGCTGATAAGTGCCGTTAACACCAAGAACATCAAGGAGTGAAAGGAAATGCACCCTCTCATACTGTGAAGCCTGTGTTTCGACAATTTTACTGAGAGTCTTCATCCTGCCGTCAAATCCGGGTTCACGCATAGGAGGCATCCCAACCCAGTAAACTTTTTTTGCCTTCACAGTCAGCAGTTTCATAAAATTTGATGCACGTGTACCATATATTCTGATCCAGCTTTCAGAGCCGAATTTATGGACTGTCCCTTCTGCTTCAAATCCCTGTGCATCATTTGTACCCATCATAACAACCACAACATCATAGCTATCTTCTGCAAATAAAGCATCCGCCTGCTTGAACCAGTCGAAGTAATCAGGACGGGAAAGACCGGTGGAGTGCTTAAAAAATCGCTTTGCATAAACCGAGGAATCGGTTCCAAGAAGTGTGACCATCATATAACCGAAGCCGGGACCCATCATTGAATCGCCAATAAGCAGAATTTTAAGCGGTTTTTCTTTTGAGTAAACAATCTCTTCCTGTGCTTTTTTAAGTGAATCGGCTGCTTTCTTCAGTGAATCAAGTTTTGATACATCATAAGCCCCGCCGCCAAAACCGGCATCGGATGTAATACCAAAGACAGAACGATAGGCAGCAACAAATGTTTTACCGGGAGTTGTCAGACCGACTGATGTTGTAAAATCATTCAACGGTTTAAACACCGAAACAAACACTTCTCTTGACATACCGAAAGGCAGCCTGTTTGCCCAGGCATAAAAGGTGAATGAATTAAACAACAGATTGATTACCAGGATTATTCCCAGAATCAGAAAAACCTTTTTAAGATTGTATTTTTTATTTTCTTCCATATCCTAAAACTGGAAATAAATGAATGGCGCCACACCCTCAGGACCCATAACTGAGATCAGAAGGAGGGCAAAACCTACTATTATAGCCTGAAATACGGGATGCAGGCTGCTGAGTTTATCCTGAATGATTGTGCCCCAGTGTCTTGGAGTGAAATTAGTTGCGATCCCTAATAACACTGTCAGAGCTATTGCCGGAGTAAGTACCTGAACACTGAAATCGAATTTCATAATTGAGGCTAAAAATGCAGAAGCCGTGTCAAAACCCGAGGATCTGAAAAATATCCATGTGAAACAGACAAAGTGAAAAACCAGCACTGTTGCCACTATTTTTCCGAAAATTCCCTGTTCCTTTGTTGAAGGGAACTTTTCTCTAAAGAATCTTTCAATTGCAAGTCCGCCTCCGTGGAGTGCACCCCAAAGTATAAAATTCCATGCAGCGCCATGCCATAGCCCGCCAAGAAGCATGGTAAGAGCAAGGATTCTGTAAGTCATTATCTTCCCTTTCCGGTTTCCGCCCAGAGGTATATAAAGATAATCCCTGAGCCAGGTGGAAAGCGAAATGTGCCACCTTCTCCAGAAATCCTGGATTGAAAGAGCTCTGTATGGATGATTGAAGTTTTCCAGAAATCTGAATCCGAAAAGATGTGCAATCCCTATAGCTATATCACTGTATGCACTGAAGTCACAGTATATCTGCACGGCATAGCCATATAAGGCAAACATCACGTCAGTGGTGCTGAATGCGGATGGGTTATTGAATACGGGGTCAACAATAGTTGTTGCAAGGTAATTTGCTATTACAATCTTTTTGAACAATCCACCGAGAATAAGTGTGGCTGCTTTTTGTGCCTGAATATTATGAATATCAGGCTTAAGGTTGATCTGCGGAATGAAATCTGCTGCTCTGACAATCGGTCCTGCAACAAGCTGCGGGAAAAATGAAACATAAAACAGCACATCAAGAAGATTTGATGACGCAGGTATATCTTTCCTGTAAACATCAATTACATAACTCATTGCCTGGAAAGTAAAGAAGGAGATTCCTACAGGAAGCACAACTTCCATGTAAGGTATTCCTCCCTGAACTCCGAAATTATGCAGCATGTCATTGAATGAAGAGGTAAAAAATCCGTAATACTTGAAAAAGCCAAGTACTGAGAGATTTATTGTGACAGAGGCTGTGATGATGTTTTTGCGGGAGCGGTCGGTCTTTGAATCACGCATCATGATACCAAACAGCCATGATGTGTAAGAGCAGAATAACAGGAGGAAAGCAAATCTCCAGTCCCAGTAGCCGTAAAAGAAATAACTGGCTGCGGTAAGGAAAAATTTCCTCAGTCCCGGTTTGCCTGTAAGACTCCATCCAATAGAAAAGACGACAATAAAAAAGAGGGCAAATTCAACGGTCGGGAATAACAATCGGGATCCGGTTCTTTCTTAAATTAATTAAAAACTGGGTTTAAAGATAACTAAGCTTTAACTGCCTTAAAAACTGTATGATAAAAATAATGTCGGCTGATAGTGAATTTCTGAATTTGCGTATACAGGCTGAACACGCATATTCATAGAAAGTGATTTATTTACGATAGTTGAAGCCCACGCAGCTTCAGCTGCACTCAGAATGTGGTTGATTACAGTGAAGACAACCATCCTGCTTGAGATATTATACATATCATTAGCATCACCTCTCATCTGAGAGTACCCGAGGAACATGGCAGTGAGATTGTTATTGTATTCAGGGGTGTTATCATCAAGCTGATCTGCCCAGCCATGATTATACTGCGGGTATTTACCTATCAGTTCATAATACTGCTGTTCACCGTATCGGGGAAGTTTGTGTGAAAATTTGCTCTCTGCAAAATTAAGTGAAATCCAGTCAACTCTTTCCCATGGCTTCAGATTCGTATTTGGATCTATTACAATATTTGATTCGGGAGGGAGTCCAAGAGCCGATTTGTGCTGCATAAGCCACTGAGCATATTTAACAACACTCCAGTTTCTGTCTGCGTAAGCCTCAAATTCATTGGTTTTATCATCCCCTTTTTTGTTGTAAATAACGGCGGTTGTTATAAGCGCTGCCTCGGCTGCAACAAATATCGCCGCTTTCCACCATTCACCGTTGTAAATCTGACCGGCTCCCGGAATGGCGGCAGAGAGAGCTGCAGAAACCACGGCATTCTTTTTTGATTCTGAGGGTACTTTGTAAACCGAGAACGTAGTAGTAATATTCTCCGGAACCGAATTCATATCATAATAAAGGCTTCCGCTTAATTTATTTACCGGCTGATTTTCCTGACCGTGCATTATTGAAAAACTAAATGTAAAGAAAAGTATTACAGCAACTATGGGTTTCATTTTATATCCTGTTATTAAAAATCAAAACTGAACAGAACTCCGCCATAGAAATTCCATTCTTTACCGTATTTAATATTTTCTTTTCTTACTACGCGTGTGTATTCATCAAAGCCATATGCAGCAGTAAAGAATACATTTGTCGGAAACAGATAGAAAGAGTTCAGACCGATTCTCAGTTCGGCACCTGCTCCTTTTTTGAACTGATCAAATGCAGGAATATCACCGTTCCACGCATTGCCGATATCACCAAAAACAGAAAGGTAAACTTTATCTATGTACAGATGACCTAATTTACCGTCAATGTCAGTGAATAGCGGGAATCTGTAAGTCAGATTTGCCCATGCAACTTCATTTCCGCTGATTGAATAAAAAGGATAAGATTTCATTCCGATTAATCCGCCGAGATAGAAATCAAAGAAATCAGGTACATTAGGACCGAATATCGTTCCGCCTCTGAGCCTCAGAGCAAGCGCAGACTTTTCAAAGACAGGTATGGATAACATGGTATTAAGTTCCATCCTGTGAAACGTAAAATCCAGATACTTAGGCTTAAGAATTCCGTCTTCGACAGTATATTCACCATCCCGATTATATCTGTTAATTTCTAAATTATATCTGAGCCTCATCGTGAAACCTACAGGATTAATCTCTGTGTTTCTTGACGGGAGCAGTGATTTTATCCGGTATTCAGCCTGAAGATTACTTCCGTAAAAATATGTATCATTCGTTGTAGGATAAAGAATTCCCGTTTCAGGAATTAAAAAACTGTTTATGGTTGCAGTATATGAACTGTATATATATCTTAATTCAAGATCCTCGTCATCCTTGAAAATTTTATGTTTGGCAACAATATCAACTTCGAAAAGATTATAAGAGACATCAGTGGATGTTGCAGGCAATTCATCAATCAGAATCTCTGCGTTGGTTTTTCTGCTGATATTGTAAAGCTCTAAAGATAAAACAGGCTTTATGCCAAAATTATAAAGTATCGGAAGCTTGTGCTTGTATTCAAATGAGAAAAAGAGATCTCTTTCCATTCTGGTATTGATCGAGGCACCTGCAAAAATCGAGAATCTGTTCAGGATATCACTTGAAGTGAGATAAACACCCGGTTTAATTCTTTCTACAATATTGTTTGATGTGTTGTAATTGTCAAATCTGATAAATGGGAAAAACGAAAGTCTCGTGAATTTTCCTGAATAAGAGTTAACACTGTCCGGTTTCTGCAGATCATAATCGTAAAAGTTTTTTAGTCTTTCAAGATCAAACTGAGCCATATCGCCTTTAGAATTATCCTGACCCATAGGCCAGTTATCAGACTGAATATAAACACTCTCCTGCTCTACCTGTTTCATCTCTGCCTTTGTGAGATAAAAGATTTTATATCCTGAAGAAGTGTACCCGGCATAGGAAAGATTTCCGTAATTATCAACCGAAGGCATGAATGCTCCGCCGATTACGTTTGTGAGGCGTACTTTATTTTTTTCTTTGAACGAATAAGAATAAATGTTGAAAATACCGGTCTCGTCTGAAGCATAGATGATGGTGTCGTTTCCGGAAAAAACGGCTCCCCTTTCATCATGATCTCCTATTAGAACAGGCTCAAGTCCTGATCCGTCTGCATTGAGCATATAGATATCACGTCCGTGATGATACGCATAATCAAAAACTATTTTAGAACCGTCAGGTGAGAATTTGGGGCTGTAAACCTGTTCACCATTGTAAAAAAATGTAAGCTGTCTGAAATTCTTTCCTTCGGAATCAACAATTCCAAGGTTGGTTGTACCGTCTTTCTGGAAGAGGAACACTATATTTTTACCATCGGGAGAAACAGCAGGCTGGTTAGCCCGCATATTATAAGTTAGTCTTGTTTCCTGCTTTTCGGCAATATTGTAAACAAAAATATCGTGCACATTGTAACCGTTGGGATTCTCATCTGTCAATTTGGAATATATGACTTTATTTCCTTCAGGAAGAAAATCATAAGATGATCTTACCCCCGGAATAAGAAGTTCTTCTTTTCCTGATCCGTTATCATACTGAAAAAGCGCTGTCGGACCAAAATAGTCACTTCCCTTGTTTGAAATATAAAAAGTTTTAATTCCGTCCCTTGATAAAACAGGATAGAAGTTTCCGAATCCAGTTTCCGCTATCATTTTACCTTCAACTTTATTGGCAGCCACATCCTTGATTCTGTTTCTGTAATCGGCTGTGATGTAATTACTCCACTCGTTATAAAGAGTATTTCCTGAAATACCCACGGCATCTTCAAAGGCTGCATCAAATGTAAAATTTCCGAAATCTCCGAGTCTTTCAGTTATGATCCTGAGTTTATCTTCTCCGTATTTTTGTGCGATATATTTAGTCAGCGCAAATCCGCTGTTATAAACTGATTCATTTCCAAGACTGTTTTTACCGAACACTCCCATCTGATTCCAGGTCAGCATTTTACCATCGAGTGCGTATGAGCGGAGAATCATATCACGATGACTATCCCACCGGTCATAATCAAACTCTTTACGCATATACTGAGCAGTGCCTTCAGCAAACCAGGCCGGAATATTCAGCATTGCTATAGGGTATGAAACAATAATGTTCGGGAATCCATACAAAAGATCGGGACGTCTTTTGTCCTCATAATTTAGATACTGAAGATAAAAAGCCGGTATAGATCTCGTTGTCTTAAGGCCCGCCTGAATCTGCACGAGGTGTGTAAATTCATGCGATATGACATTTCTGAGCCAGTTGTGGTACCCCCTGAGGTCAAAATCGAGTGCTGATGTCCAGATTTCAATTTTATTATCAAAAAAGAATGTTGCTCCGTTTGAATAATCGTCTATATCTTTTATGACGAAATGGCAGCCATCAGGGCTGTACCCGTACAATGAAGTTATCGGTTCCCAGATATCATCTATTATTTTTGCAACAACAAGCGCGGTTCTTTCAGCTCCGTCATGGTAATGAACTTCCGCATATTTAGTTTTAAGAGTGTACCATTGAAATTCAGGATGGAATTTATCAACCTGAGAAAAGGCAGTACCCGTAAAAACTGACAGGAGAAGTAATATTTTCGAAAAAATTAATCTTTTCATAATAAGCTTATTTTACAACTGCAATTTTAATTACCCGAAATTCTTTTCTCCCGCCCGATTCAACTTCAAGATTGGCAAGATAAACCCCTGATTCAACCTGTGAAACATCCCAGACCACCTCATTATCAAAACCCCCTCTTGCTGTGGCTGATTTCTCCCAAGCAAGATCACCGCTCAGGTCAAAAATCTTTATATTTACTGAAGCATCCTCACTAACGTAGAATCTTATATAGGTTTCATTACCATAGACAGGATTAGGATAGTTATAGGCTTTTTCTTTTGGGAAAAAGTTATTGTTTTTATTAGTACCCTTTGCAGCAGGGATTACTGAAGAGTTATAAGCATCAGAATACTGTGATGCCCAGAGAATCTTTCCTGCGCCCTCATTAAGGGTCCATACAGTTACATAGCCTGTTGAATTGTCGGTTGCCGAAAGATGAATCTTTGAATTTTTTACGAAAAGATTTAACGGTCTTGTTTCTGATGAACCAACTGCAAGCGGGAAACCTTCAACAAGTTTTCCATCACGTGAATCAACTGCATATATATTACCTTGATTTGTAACCGATAATATTTCAGGAGCATTATCTCCGTGGAAATCAGCTGCCACGGGGTTCTGAACAAAATATTCCCCGTTCTTCAGTTTGAAGGTAAAATTATCAGCACTTCCCCCGGTCAGGTTTTTAACAAATATCTCATTATCTTTAATATAAATCAGATATGGAGCACCGTCTTCCTTGAGGTCAGCAAGCACCACCCTATCCCCGTAATAATCAAATCTTCCGGTGAGATTTTTATCTCTGTAAACACTTACTTTGTTATCCGTACCAAGAAGCGCAAGAACAACACTGCTTGCGTTATCTGCTGACGCTGCAACAGATCTGATTCCCGAGGGAATCCTGTATTCAAAACCTGAATTATCTCTGAATACCCCTTCAGTTGATACTGTTCCGACCGTGTTATAAGCATAACCGTTTACACCTGAACCGCTTACGTAACTTATCACTTCTGAAACAGTTGCATCTTCTCTCAGCAGCGTTACTGTTCCCGGGTCTGCGGATGTAACAGTATAGACTTTAACTCTTCCTCCCTGCACAGGAAGATAGATTACAAAATCACCTCCGGAAGTTTTTTCTGAAACGGGAGCAGCAACGGGTGATGCTCCGAGAGGCTTGCTGATAATGTTTAGTGCTCCGTTGTTGTTATACAGAACGTTCAGATTATTTGCATCTGCTCCGGCAATATATGACTGATTCTGTGTTTCAAATGCAAAAAGTACCGGCTGATACGAGGAAAATGAAAGGAATGTGTCAACCAGAATGAAATTCTGATTATAAACGGCAAGATGTGAATGTGCAATGTAGTAAAAATTATTGTCAGACCCGGTTGAATGGGCAAACAACCCGCTTGATGTGGTTGCACCTGCTATATCTTTAAGTGTTCCGCTAAAAACAGGTTTTACGAGACTATCGCCAAGCAGTAATTTAAATGTCATTGTATTTGCAGAATCTGAAAACTGACTCATTGATACGAGCGAGTTAGCGCCAAGATTTGATGCGGATGATGGCCTGGAAGTTTTATCAAATATATTTTTGTATAATTTTGCCTCATTTGAGGAATACCAGAAATCTTCGTAATTTCCTTCACCAATAACCTCATCACCGAACACGGTCTGAAACTGTTCTCCGATATCTCTGATACCATCAGCCTCAACCACAGCGACGCCTCTTCTGTTTTTATCAGTGTTAATGCTGTTGGCTGCAATATTCCTGCTGATGACATCCTCATCTATGTGCCAGATGACTATCCCGTTACCGGGCACCGCCCAGTCAAACTCATCAACATCAACCACTACCCCCTGAAGTGAGTCAACTGCATAAGAATAATAGCCCGCTGTATCTTTAGGAAAGAATTTGGTTATATACTGACCATCTGACCACATTGTTACCTTACTGCCATCTTTAAAGGCATCCCGGTTACGGTTTTCAATCAGAAAATACTCATTCTGATTGATTCTTACCTTAAGGATTACAGTATCTGCGGCTGATGCAGCAAGTGCAGTAACCAGCTTAATTAACCCCTCCTTGCCGGTGTATTCAATTGCGGAGGCGTATCCGAGCCTGATTTTTTCCCAGGGTGAAGGTTCAGGAGGGAAAGATCCCGAATAAGCAAATATTGACTGACCATCCATCAGGCCGAATCTGCCTATTGCACTGAGTCCTGTTTTGGTATCAAAAAGATCAGGTAACCCGAGATGGCTTGCAACAGTGCTTACAATTAAGCCGTTAATACTGATCTCAAAAAGAAAAGATCCTGTCAGAGATGAATACTCACGATTGTTTGTCTGAGGAAGAATGGCTGTGTTCGTAATTGTCTGCGTTCCATTTTTAACAGGAAATCCGTTAAAGGAGCTGCCATAAATATTACGCAGGGAATTTAAACCAAGATAAACTGAAGGAAGATCTCTTTCATTACCCAGGCTTCCGGGAAGAGATACATCTCTGCCCACTCCTGCATGGAAAATGATAAACATCTGATACTGTGTAAAATCAATTGATCCATTAGCAGAATCAACAAGTGACCAAACTTCGCCCGCAAAGTCACCCATTGGTTTGAAATCAGTTGATTTTATTGGCGGTGAGTAGTTTCTCATTGTTTTTGATACAGTGTAAACTTCAGGCAGAACAGTTACGGTAACAGGCTGCCTGCCTCCCGATACTTTTCGGAAGTAATTTTGGGCAAATTCAAGATGTTTGAGAAAATATTCTTTGTCGTGCGGAAGGGGGTCAAGAATAGATTTTCCATATTCTTTCTTATAAATTGAGGAAAATTTTCCGTTTCCGACTGTGGTGGCATCATTATCTTCCTGAAACTCAACCATTATTGCAAGAATTCTTAATGTATCGGTGCTGACATTGTTTTCAATGACATTGCCTGCCGGCATAGCAGCCTTGCTTATTGCCGGAATCTGTTTCTGGGCACAAACGGTGATGGCTGAAATCAACAAAAGCGGGAGTATTTTCTTTAACATCCTGATTTTCTGAAATATTTAAATAATACGATTCTAAAAACTTAAAGGTTGCAGCATTACCGCAACCTTTAATGATAAATTCTCCGGATTAACTGAAATATCTGATTCTCTTACGGGAGCTAACTCAGTTTAATAAAAGAACTGATTCCTGATGTAATCAGATCACCCTTAAAATCAGAATTTCTGCACTGCAGAGTATTTCATAACTAATAATACCCTGCCGCTCGTGAGATTATATACCTCTGGGTAATCCTTTTGTATTATCCGGTAATCCGCCCCATCCAACGAGAATAGTAAATCTCAGGGTATCTGAAAGCGGATGATTTTCTCCGTCTTTAAATACCGAGGTGGAGATGTATGAGAAGTCGAAGCCGTAAAGGTCATATCTTATACCGGCACCCATTGTAATGAATTTCCTGTTCCCGTATGAGGGATCTTCATAGAAGAAACCGGATCTGAGGGCAAAAAGGAAGTCACCGGGTTTTCCGTACCAGTATTCAAGACCCATAGAAGTAACAACATCCGCAAGTTCCTGATCAAGAGGCTTATCACCCCATGCAGAGAATACTGCCTGATAAAAATCATCGCTTGTACCGTCAGGATATTTTCTTACAAGCAACTTTGAAAAATCAAGTGTATAGGTCAGGCTGTTGAAGTCATCCTGAAATATTCTGTAAGCAAAACCGAGTCTGAAGTTTGTAGGTATAGGATCGGCCTGAGCTCTGTCAATATATGAAATCTTGGGTCCCAGGTTACTGAGGTTAACGCCGATACTGAGTTTATCTCCCAGATCATAATCTGTGAAAGGTACAATCAGGTTTGTGGGTCTCCACATAAAACCGACGTCAAAACTGACTGATGTTGCCGTACCGGTTCCCTGCTCTTCGCCCGTGGGCTGATCAGAAAGACGGCTGTGAATAAGTCTGAAGTTAAATCCGAATCCCCAGTCCCGGCTTAGTTTTGTGGCATAGCCGACTGTTGCAGCCATATCAAATGACCTGAAAGTACCAAGCGGATCAGGTGAATCAGGACCCGTTCTTACGAATTCACCATAATTCATATATGTGATGCTCGCGGTAACGCTTCCGCCGAGATCAGGCATATAATTACGGTAAGTTGCGTAATCATAAAAAAGATCCAGCTTGAACTGTGGCAGCCAGTTTGAGTGGGTGAAGCTGAATTCTTGGCCTGTTAAGAATGCAATACCAGCAGGATTCCAGAAAATTGCGGATGAGTTATCTGCAAGACCGGCGCCTGTTTCACCTATTCCGCCTCCTCTTGAGTCGGGTGCGATAAGAAGAAACGGTACTGCAGCTTCACCCTGTGCTTTCAGAACCTGTGCGGTTCCGAAGAACATGAAAAAGCCCAGAGCGAGAACTTTGATTGTTTTCATTATATATCCTCCGAATGTAATTTAAATTTCTGCTATCTTATAATTGCCAGTTTGCCGAGCACTTCACGGCTAAAGCTGCCAGAGCTGCTTTTTACAATAATTTTATACAGGTAAGTTCCGTTAGAAAGAAGATCACCATCTTTATCACGGCCATCCCATTCAACTCTGACGAATCTGTCATTTATCCAGTTCTTCTCAATTTCAGTTATCTTTCTGCCCGCAACACTGTAAACAATTATTTTAACATCTATAAGTTCATTTATATTGTGCTGGAAAGTGAACCATGTTCCCGAATGGAACGGATTGGGATAATTCATCACGTAATCAATAACCGGTTCTGCTGAACTTACAACCTTGAATGATGATTCTGACACTGAAAGATTATTAAAAACATCCCAGGCTTTAACTTTCAGTGCATACTCACCTGTTTCAAGATTATTAAACCTGTAGTTTATCTTTCCTGACTTCCCTCCCGAATCAAGATCGCCGGTAAAAAATCCGGAAAGGTCAACGGTTGATTCAGTACTTCCGGTTAATATTCCTTCAAGTTTATGGCCGATACCCGTTCCTGTGGTGTTTAATCCGGTTTCATCGTTAAGTTTAATGATGAGCATTGAATTAGGATTTACGAGCAGGCTGTTGTCATATTCTTCATTATCAAAAAATACCGATACTTCAGGACCTTTGCCGTCATTCACCGCAGTTGCATCAGTTCCGCCAACTATTATATTATTAGTTGATCCGATGCCGTCACTTGTTTCATTGAAGAAGTAAACAACCACTTTACCGCGCTTATTTTCGTACGAGATATCTTTAGGAACAACAAAATCAGAGTTGAACTGACCGTTTGTTACCGAAACTCTTCCTCTGAAGATTAAACCGCCCTGTATGCTCATTGAGTCAACGGGACCAATATCAGGAAGGTACATCTTTGTTTGTGAATCATACACCGAAATTATGGCTTCGCCGTTAAAATCACTCCATACTGAGCCATCTGCTTTTTTAATATTTCCTTTAATATTGACAGAGCTTAGAGCTTTTACAGGCACTACGGTTATTTCAGGATCAGCATTATTTACAGATGTGAGTCCTGACTCAAACTGCGGCTCAAGCAGCCTCATTGAAGGATCACCGAAAATGTGATACTTTATATCATTAACCTGATAATAAACCTGTTTTGTGGCAAACATTGCACCGCCAATACTTATGGGAAGATTATTCGCTCCCCTCGGTGAATTCAGCAGATTCCTGTAAAATTCCTGACTGAGCTGCGCATTCTGAAATGAATAGACAAGCCTTACAGCCGTGAATCCTCCGATAATACCGCCCTTCTTTTTAAGAAGCATTTCATCAGTTGCACTTTCATAATCAACTTTGTCAAAGTAACCAAAGTCACAGGTTGCGGCAGTCAGGAAAGGAAGTCTGGAGTTTTCGAGCATTGGTATTGTTGAACTTTTAACAAACACCTGCTCGTGTGCCCAAAGTTCTGGTGAGCCATGCCCGATGTAATTAATTATAAGCGTGCCTGAATTAAATGCCTCGATAATTGCATCATTTACTTCGGGTTTCCTCCTGCCCAGATTTGTCTGAGTGGTGGGGTAAGTAACGAGATAAATCTTTTTCTGATCAAACGATGTCGGTATATAAATCGGATTATTACTTAACTGCTCAGACTGCTGAGTATTGGGTGCCCCGTCTCTTCCCTGGGAAGTTAAATGATCATCCGCAATCAGAGTTATTAAATTACGCCATAAACCTTTATCTGTGCTCTTATCATAGGCAATTATCTTATCAATAATATTATCGGCTTCAGTTAGGACGGAAGCCGTTATGCGTCCTATTGCGAGATCCTGTTTGCGGTCATCACCATCAACCCAAACATAAAAATCATCCGTTGAAAAGGTGGAATCGGCTTCATCGAGGGTGTTTACCGACTGATAGGTCAGAAGATAATTCTGAGATTTCCCTTCAATGTTTTTATAATCATAATCACCGTCTCCGAACATCAGGATATAAGAAGGTTTTACAGCCCAGTTATCATAAGCGTACTTTACAAAATTCCTTATTGCAGAAACATCCTGTACCCCGGCGGAAAACTGATTGAAGATTTCGTCCTGATAAAACACTTTTGTACTTACGGAATAACGCTGATTGGTCTCTCTGTGAGCCTTCAGCCGCTGAACGGGGTCTCTGAAAATCTTATTAGTGATAATTATAAGCTCGGCACCGGTGATATCACCGGTTATGTTCTGGTTAGCTATTTCTATTGCAGCACCCGGCTGTTTTATTTTTGCCGAAGTTACCGCATAATATTTTGATCTGAAAGGAGCAGTTTCTGTCGCATTAAATCTGTATTCACCGCCGCTCTGCATTACGGGATTTGTAATTATTCTGACATCAGCGTAATCTGATACATCAAACACATATATATCCGAGTTGGAGAAATTATTCAGTTGATACTCTATGTTTGCAGAACCGCCGGTCAGCGGATTTGTATAAAATGCAATTTCATCATCTGATACACGAAGCGATCTTGTATATCTGATCTCAAAAAAGTCAAGGTAGCCGTATGCGGTACTGTTATTTGCACCAAATGTAATTGTAAGAACGCTTCTCTCATCGGGAAATGCTGCTGAGGGAGTATAATTTACATTGCCTGAATCCAGTGATCCGAACAGATACGGGTCAAAGCTTGTGCCGGCAATGTTTTTGCTGAAGAACTGAATGTTATTCTCTCTGAATGCGAGATTGAGCCGGTCTGTTGATGTATTCGCAAATGAATATTTATAATTAATTGGGGTACCGGTTACTATTCCGTCAAGTCTGTTGGTGTAAGTTCTTGATTTAACCACTTCTGAAAATTCATCACCGAAAAAGAACCTGCCGGAGTGACCAATGTTAATTTTGTCTTCATCATAAAAGATAAGCGCTTCGGAAGTCGTCTGAATTACAGCGCCTGCTGAGGCCTGAGAACCATTTTTAGCCTTCATTCTTTTTCCCGGTGCACCTCCGGCAGTGAGCCAGTAATAATTTTTACTGTCATAGGGATGCAGAACTCTTTTAACATACTTTGCCGTGGTGTCATATTTAACAAACGAAGTGCCTGTGCAGTAAACGAGAATATAGTCAGCTTCATCAAAACGGTCATCAGACTCACCCTGAACAAAAATTGCGAGCTCTGTGAGATCAACCGGTGAAGAGGCAGTCACCTTCTCATTAAGAGGTTCACCGCTGCCACCGTAAATTTTTATTGTTCTTGGGCTTGAAGCATCCGGATCTATACCCCAGCTTATGAGTTGAGACTTGGTAATTTTATATATTCCTTCGGTAGTAACATCAAATCTCACCCATTTCCCTGATGCCAGAACAGAGTTTACTGCTGCAACAGGTTTATTCAGTGAGGCTGAGTTCTTTTTCTGTACCCAGTTTCTGGCGGTGCCGTAATTAATCAGAGCCGATTCCAGCAATTTATCGTTTACAGCAGGTGCAAACGAAACCTCAGGTGAACCGTATCTCACCCTGAAGATAACCTCACTTAAGAGCTCAGTCCGGTCAGCGGCTGCATCATAATAAAATGGGAATACATCTATTTCCTGAGTGTAAACCCCTCTTGTTATACCCGTACCCCCGGGAATAACTGTAATATGTTCTGAATTTGCCGCAATGGAATATTTTTCACCTTCATTATAAAGGATCTCTTCCTCACCGTTACCGGATATTCTTTTTTCCGGAATGGGTACAGGTTTTCCGGTAATAGACTTTTTGGATACAGAGATAATTTCCACACTGATTCCGTTAAGGTATGGCACACCAAGGATGAAGGTGCGTTTGCTCGTCATGGGGTCACCCGGACTGTATGAAACGGGCACACCATTGAGAAGCCCTGCATTACGGTAAACCCGGCTGCCATAGGCAATCAAGCAGGTATCGGTATACACAGGATAATACGCTATCGTTATCTCGTTGGAGCCGGAGAAAAGAATCTTGTGGTCGCTTTGCGGTTTAATAGGGGCGCAGAGGACAAAAAAAACGAAAAACGAGATTTTAGCTATTTTAATAATAAAACGCTGCAATACAGGAATCTGATTATTTAATAAAAGTTGTAACTAAAATCTCGGTTAAGTCCTCCAAATTTTGATTATAAAATTAACGCAAGTTTGATATTAATGTCAAGTCAAAATAGGCAATACTATCAATTTAATCTGTGTTTCTGCTTAAAAATTTTTCTTTTAACCTTTTATTAACCAATGGTGTGACAAAGTCGGTAACATCGGTACCGAATTGTGCAAGATTTCTAACTATTGATGAATTGAGATATGTGTACTTTTCATTTGGCATAAGAAAAACAGTGTGTATTTCATCAGCAAGTTTTTTATTCATCAGGGCCATCTGAAATTCATATTCAAAATCACTCAAAGCCCTTAATCCCCTGATAATTGCAACAGCATTATTTCTTCGTGCAAAATCTACGAGCAATCCGTCATAAACAGCTATATCA